>NZ_JBQSWV010000023.1:0-50466 GCF_052377495.1 Corynebacterium sp. AOP36-E1-14 | reverse complement strand
GGTGTGCTTGGCGGCGACGTTGGACTGGATGAAGTCAGCACCCTTTAGCAACACGCCCTAAGGCTCCGCACGGTAATGACGAGCACGACCAGTACGAACACAGCCGAGACCACGGCTGAGCGCCTGCGCCGTTCGACGACGCTGCGCACCCTCTGGCTGGTCGTGGCGGTGGTCGTGCTGCTCGTCGTCATGGCGGTCTCCACCGCCGTGGGCTCGCGCGACGTGGGGCTGGCCGACATCCTCGCCGCCTACGGGGGCTCCGCCGACGGATTCGACCAGGCCTCCGTCGCCAAACGCATCCCCCGCACCGTCCTGGCCGTCGTCGCCGGGGCGGCGCTCGGCGTCACCGGCGCGGTGATGCAGGGCGTCACCCGCAACCCGTTGGCCGACCCCGGCATCCTCGGGGTCAACACCGGTGCGGCGCTGGCCGTCGTCATGGGCATGGCGTTCCTGGGCCTGACCACCACCAACCAGTACATCTGGCTGGCGATGGCGGGTGCGGCGGTGACCGCCGTGGTCGTCTACGTCATCGGCTCACTGGGCCACGGCGGGGCCACCCCGCTGAAACTCGCGCTCGCCGGCTCCGCCACGGCGGCGGCGTTGACGTCCTTCATCAGCGCGATCATGCTCACCCGCGCCGACCTCGTCGACCTCGCCCGCGACTGGCAAGTCGGCGGCGTCGGCGGCGGCACGTGGGACTCCATCCGGCTCGTCGCCCCCTTCCTGGTCGTGGGTTTCCTGGTCTGCCTGCTGTCCGCACGCGGGTTGAACTCCCTCGCCCTCGGCGACGAACTGGCCGCCGGGCTGGGCGAGCGGGTGGCCTTGACCAGGGCGTGCGCCGCCCTGGGGGCGGTGGTGCTGTGCGGTGCGGTGACGGCGGTGACCGGGCCCATCGGGTTCGTCGGCCTCGTCGTCCCGCACGCCTGCCGGCTGCTCGTCGGCGTGGACCACCGGTGGCTGATCCCCTTCGCCGCGGTGTCCGGCGCGGTGCTGCTCGTCGCCGCGGACATCCTGGGACGCATCGTCGCCCGCCCGTCCGAACTGGAGGTCGGCATCCTCACCGCCCTGATCGGTGCGCCCGTGTTCATCGCCATCGTCCGACGTCAGAAGGTGCGTGCGCTATGAGTGTAACCAGCACAATTCAGGCCGTCGCGGCGGAACGACGCGGCCGCCACCGGCGGTGGTGGACGCTCGTGGCCGTGCTCGTGACCCTCGTCGTGGCGTCCTACCTGGCGTCCTTGAGTTACGGGCACACCGTGTACCCGCTCGGCGACGTGTGGCGCGTGGCCACCGGCGAGACCGTGCCCGGGGCGAGTTTCACCGTGGGACGCCTGCGCCTGCCGCGCGCGTCGCTGGCGGTGGTCTGCGGCCTGGCCTTCGGCCTCGGCGGTGTGGTCTTCCAGACGATGCTGCGCAACCCCCTGGCCAGCCCGGACATCATCGGCATCAGTTCGGGAGCATCCGCCGCGGCGGTTTTCGCCATCCTCAGCCTGTCGCTGAGCCGGGCCGGCGTGTCCGCCTTCGCCATCGCCGCCGGGCTCGGTGTAGCGCTGCTCGTCTTCGCCCTGGCGTGGAAGGGCGGGGTGGCCGGCACCCGGCTGATCCTGGTCGGCATCGGGGTCTCGGCGATCCTCACCAGCCTCACCAACTGGCAGCTCTCCGGGGCACAGACGTGGGACACCCAGACGGCGATGCGCTGGCTCACCGGCAGCCTCAACAACGCCGTGTGGAACGACGTCCGTCTCGTCCTGCTCGCCCTGGTCGTGCTGGTGCCGGTGCTGCTGGCGCAGTGGCGCAACCTCTCGGTCACCCAGCTCGGCGACGAGACCGCCGGCGCCCTCGGCGTACGAGTCACCCTGACGCGGCTGGTCCTCGTCGTCGCGGCGGTGGGGCTGATCGCCTTCGCCACCGCCGCGGCCGGGCCGATCGCCTTCGTCGCCTTCCTGTCCGGGCCCATCGCCGCACGGCTCGTGGGGCCGGGCACGAACCTGCTCATTCCCGCCGCCCTCGTCGGCGCGTTGCTGGTGCTCATCGCCGACTTCGCCGGCCAGTGGGCCTTCGACGCCCGCTACCCGGTGGGTGTCGTCACCGGTGTGCTCGGCGCGCCGTACCTGATCTACCTCATCATCCGCACCAACCGGCGCAACGCCACTGGAGGCGCACTGTGACTCGTGAACACTCCCTCGCCGTCGAGGACCTGAACCTGGGCTACGGGGACCGCGCGGTGATCCGCGGCATCGACCTCAGCGTGCTGCCCGGCAGGGTCACCGGCATCATCGGTGCCAACGCGTGCGGCAAGTCCACGCTGCTGAAGTCCATGTCCCGGCTGCTCAAGCCCACGTCGGGCCACGTCCTGCTGGACGGCAGGGACGTGCACTCGCGTCCGGCCAAGGAGCTCGCGCGCACCCTGGGGCTGCTGCCGCAGTCGCCGATCGCCCCGGAGGGCATCACCGTGGCCGACCTGGTGGGACGCGGACGCCACCCGCACCAGGGCATCATGTCGCGCTGGTCGGCCGCCGACGACGAGGCCGTGGCCTTCGCCCTGGACACCACCGGCACCGCCGCGCTGGCCGACCGGGCCGTCGACGAACTCTCCGGCGGGCAGCGCCAACGCGTGTGGATCGCCATGGCGCTCGCACAGCAGACCGACCTGATGCTGCTGGACGAGCCGACGACCTTCCTCGACATGGCCCACCAGGTCGAGGTGCTGGACCTGCTCACCGACCTGAACGAGGCGTCCGGCATCACCATCGTGATGGTGCTGCACGACCTCAACCTCGCCGCCCGTTACTGCGACCAGGTCGTGATGATCGCCGACGGGGGAGTGGAGGCCGTGGGAGCGCCGGCGGAGATCTTCACCGAGGCCCGCGTGGAGAAGGTGTTCGGGCTGCACTCGCGCATCATCGACGACCCGGTGTCCGGCACGCCGCTGGTGCTGCCGATCGGACGGCACCGGGTGCTGTGAGCTAACCGGTCGCACCCGTGTTCATCCCCAGGTTCATCCCCAGGTTCGCCCGCAACGTGGAGTGCGTGGGGAGCCCCGACGGGGACGGTCGGGCGCCGAGGGACACGAGCTCCGGCACGACCTCGTCGCACAGGAACCGGAGGTCCTCGGGGATGAGCCGGGGCATCAGGATGAACCCGTCCAGGCCCGTCTCCTCGACGATGCGCACCAGGTGCCCGGCGACGTCCCGGCCGGACGGCGCACGCCCGCCGGTGGTGGGGGTGTGGAAGTGCAGTCCCGCCGGGCCCGGCTCGCCAGGGGAGCCGAACTCGGGGAACCCGGCGGCGGAGACGAAGTAGCCCGGCATGAGCCGCGGGGCGTCCTGCCCGGTACGTCCCTCCTCCCCGGCGAAGGTGCGCAGGGTTCCGACGGCCCGGCGGGCGTCGTCGGCGTCCCTGAGTGCGGTGAACACCACGTCGGCGTCGCGCGCCGCGGTGCGCAGGAAACCGTCGGACGCCCCGGCCATCACCACCGGCGGGTGGTCCTGCACTGACCGGTGCAGGGTGAGCGGGCCGGCGACGTCGAAGTACTCGCCGTGGTGGTCGACGGGGCGCACCGTACCGGGGCGCGTCCACCGCCGGGCGTCGGCGTCGGCGACCACCGCGTCGGCGTCCCAGGACGTCCACAGCCGTTTCACGAGGGACACCGCCTCGGCGTGGCGGGCCTTCATCCCCTCACGCGTGTCCTCCGGGCGGTGCGCGAAGTTCGGCTGCTCCAGGCCCGGGTGCGAGGACACCGCGTTCCAGCCGGCGCGTCCCCCGGACAGGTGGTCGAGGCTGAGGATCTGGCGGGCCAGCGGGAAGGGCTCGTACCAGGTGGTGGACAGGGTGGGGACCAGGCCGATGCGGGAGGTGACGGCGGCGAGGTAGCTGAGCAGGGTGAGCGGCTCGAACCAGCTGTCCACCATCGACGGGTCGGCACGCCCGGGCGGGGCGGCGTTGGCGACGTGCTTGTCGGGCAGGAAGAGGAAGTCCATGCCGGCAGCCTCGCAGTCACGGGCGAGCCCGGCGTACAGCGTGGGGTCCATGGCGCGGGAGGTGAACTCCGGGGACTCCGGCCAGGCGTTCTGGAGCTGCCACGGGCTTGCGGGGAGGACGCCGAGGTACATGGGGGTGAGCCTAGCATTACCTCATGCCGTTGGGTCGCCCTCCGGCCCGCGCACACACGGCCTATGATGGTTCACGACGCGAAGTACACCGGCAGGAACGGGAGATCAAGATGGTCAAGGTAATGGTCACAGGCGTGGACTCGAGCGAGACGGCGCTGCGGGCCGCACGGAAGGCCGCCGAGCTGGCGGAGGGGTTCGGTGCGGAGCTGCACGTCGTCACCGCCTACGCGGCGAACGACTCCTACAGTATCGAGACCGAGGGCGGCAGCGACGGCAGCAGCCCCGCGGCGTCCTCCACGACCTCGGACGGTCTGGCGACCAACGCCCGCAGCAGCGCGGACGCCGTCGCCGCCGAACTGCGCGCGGCGCACCCGGAACTCACCGTCGTGGCGTCCGCCGGGGTGGGCTCCCCGGCGGAGGTGCTCGTCGGCAAGGCCGAGGCGCTGGACGCCGACCTGATCGTGGTGGGAAACAAGCGCGTCCAGGGGCTCGCGCGGATCCTGGGCAGCGTGGCGCGCAAGGTCACCGCCGAGGCGGGCTGCAACGTCTACATCGTCAACACCGTGCACCGATAGAAGGGCCGGCACCCGCCTGGCACACTGGACGCATGCCTGAACAGCAGCCCACCGCAGGGGCCTACGCGCACGGGTTCGCCCGCGTCGCCGCCGCCACCGTCCCGGTCGCCGTCGCCGACCCTGCCACGAACGCCCGCACCATCCTCGACACCGCCCGTGACCTGCACGGGCGTGATGTCGCCGTCGCCGTGTTCCCCGAGCTCAGCCTCACCGGCTACGCCATCGAGGACCTGGTGATGCAGGACGTCCTCCTCGACGCCGTCACCGACGCGCTCGCCGACATCGTCGCCGCGTCCGCCGACCTCCTCCCCGTGCTGGTCGTCGGCGCGCCGCTGGTGCACGGCAACCGGCTGTACAACTGCGCCGTGGTCGTCCACCGTGGCCGCATCCTCGGTGTGACCCCGAAGTCCTACCTGCCGACGTACCGGGAGTTCTACGAGCGCCGCTGGTACGCGCCGGGCGACGACGTGCGCGCGGCGAGCATCAGCATCGGCGGGCAGGACGTCCCCTTCGGCTCCGACCTGCTCTTCGAGGCGTCCGACGTGCCCGGGCTCACGCTGCACGCGGAGATCTGCGAGGACATGTGGGTGCCGGTGCCGCCGTCGTCGCTGGCGGCGCTGCAGGGGGCGACGGTGCTGCTGAACCTGTCGGGCAGCCCGATCACGGTGCAGCGCGCCGACGACCGTCACCTGCTGGCGAAGTCGGCGTCGGCACGCAACCTGGCGGCGTACGTGTACGCCGCCGCCGGTCAGGGCGAGTCCACCAACGACGTCTCGTGGGACGGTCTGACGATGGTCCACGAGCGCGGCGTGCTGCTCGAGGAGACGGAGCGTTTCCCCGACGGCCCGCGCGTCAGCGTCGCCGACGTGGACGTCGCCGGGCTACGCGCCGCGCGCCTGCGCCAGGGCACCTTCGACGACAACCGCCGGAGCGTGCAGGACGCCGTGGGCACGCGGGACGCGGCGTTCCGCACCGTCTCCTTCACCCTCGGCGCCCCGCGCGGTGACGTGGGACTGTACCGCGACGTGGCGCGCTTCCCGTTCGTGCCCGGCGACCCGGCTCGTCTGGCGCAGGACTGCTACGAGACCTTCAACATCCAGGTGTCCGGCCTGGTCCAGCGGCTGCAGGCCATCGGGAACCCGCGGCCGGTGATCGGGGTGTCCGGCGGGCTGGACTCCACCCACGCGCTGCTGGTCGTGGCCCGGGCGATGGACCGTACCGGGCGTCCGCGCTCCGACATCCTGGCCTACACGATGCCCGGCTTCGCCACGAGCGACCACACGAAGTCGAATGCGGTGAAGCTCGCCGAGGCGATGGGGGCGACGATCGAGACCCTGGACATCCGGCCGGCGGCCACCGAGATGCTGCGGCAGATGGGGCATCCCGCCGGCGACGGCGAGCCGGTGTACGACGTCACCTTCGAGAACGTGCAGGCGGGCCTGCGCACCGACTACCTGTTCCGCCTGGCCAACCACCTCGGCGGGGTGGTGGTGGGCACCGGTGACCTCTCCGAGTTCGCCCTGGGCTGGTGCACCTACGGTGTCGGCGACCAGATGAGCCACTACGCGGTGAACTCCGGTGTGCCGAAGACGCTGATCCAGCACCTGATCCGCTGGGTCATCGCCGACGGGACCGTGGTCGGGGAGGACGCCGCGGTGGTGCTGCGCTCGGTGCTGGACACCGAGATCAGCCCGGAGCTCGTGCCCGCCGGGGCGGACGGGCAGGTGCAGTCGACCGAGGACACGATCGGGCCGTACGCGCTGCACGACTTCACGTTGTGGCACGTGCTGCGCGGGACGCGGCCGTCCACGATCGCCTTCCTGGCGTGGCACGCATGGCGCGACGCCGACGCCGGCGAATGGCCCGCGGGGTTCCCCCCGCAGGACCGCTACACCTACGACCTGGCCACGATCGTGCGGTGGGAGCGCACGTTCCTGCAGCGTTTCTTCGGCTTCGCGCAGTTCAAGCGCACCGCGGTGCCGAACGGGCCGAAGGTGTCGCCGGCGGGTTCGCTGTCGCCGCGGGGCGACTGGCGGGCCCCGTCCGACGGCAACGCCCGCGCCTGGCTGGCGGAACTCGACGCCGCGTACCCGCCGGAGTAGTCGCGTCCCGGAGAATCCCGCGGAACTGTCGACTAGAACGCCGCGGAACTGTCGAGCAGCGCGGCGAACTCCTCGTCGGGCATCAGGGAACCGCCGGTCAGCCACGCGATGTGCGTGCCGCCGTCCCCGTCACCGTTCCCGAGACATCCTGCTGCGCGTAGCCCCGCACAGGCGGACGGCTCAAGCTTCATGCCGGCGACGTCGTGCGCCAGGCGTAGGACGCGCATCAGGTCGTCGTCGGTGACGGTGGCGTACCCGGCGACGAGGTGGCCGACGGTCGCGCCGACGAATCCGGAGGGACGCCCGACCGCCAGGCCGTCGGCGAGTGTCGCCTCGCCGCGTCCGATGTCGGTGACGGCGACGGCGTCGTCGCGCCCGGTGAGCCGGCCCAGCAGGAAGGCGGGCATCGCCACGGGTTCGACGAACACGCAGTGTACGGCGTCACCGAAGGTCTCCCACAGCCCGTAGGTGATGCCGCCGGGTGCCCCGCCGATACCGCACGGCAGGTACACGGTCAGCGGGTGCCCGGCGTCGACGACGACGGAGGACGCCGCGAGCTGGCCGGCGAGGCGGCGTCCTGCGACGGCGTAGCCGGCGAAGAGGCTGCGGGAGTTCTCGTCGTCGATGAAGTGGGCGTGCGGGTCGGCCTCGGCGGCGAGACGTCCGGCGTGCACGGCCTCGGTGAAGTCGGTTTCGTGCTCCACGACCTCGACCCCGGAGGCGCGCAGGCGCTCCTTCTTCCACTGTTTGGCGTCGTGGGACATGTGTACCGTCACGGAGAAGCCGAGCACCGCGCCCATCAGCCCGATGGACATGCCCAGGTTGCCGGTGGAGCCGACGACGATCCGCCGGGTGGCCATGCGTTCCCGGGTGGTCTCGGAGAGGAAGGTCAGTGGCCCGTCGGCAAGGTCGATGCCCAGCTCGTCGGCGGTCTCCACCGCGGTCTGGAGGACCTCGTGGATGCCGCCGCGGGACTTCACCGAGCCACTGACCGCCAGCGAGTCGTCCCGCTTGACCCACAGGTTCGCCGGCACGGGTGCGTCGAACCCGGTGCCCAATGCCTCGCTGAGCGCGGTGACCTTCGTCAGCTCCGACTCGATGATGCCGCCGCGGCCGCGGGTGTCGGGGAAGAGCTCCTCGAAGAGCGGGGCGAACCAGCGGAAGCGGTCCTCCGCGGCGTCGACCAGCGGGGCAAGCGCGCTGAGTGCGCTGTGGTCAGGCGCCGTCCCACCACGGTGGGGACGCCACACGGTGGGGCGTCCGGCGACGAGGTCGTCGAAGACGGCCCGGTCGGCGTCGGTGGTCAGGGCGTCCCGAAGTGAGTGCATGGTGGCCGAGTCTAGAGGTGCACGTCCGGAGGTGGTCGCTCACACCAGTTCATCGCGGTGCGGCGGTTGCGCCCCGGCACGCGACACCGCCACCGCGGCGCTGGCCACCGCGGTGTCCAGTGCGCGGGCCACCCGGTCGGTGCCAAGGGGCTCACCGGCGACGAGCAGCCGGTCGCTGCCGTCGCTGACCAGGGCGAACAGGAGGCCGGACATGAAGGCGTCGCCGGCGCCGATGGTGTCGGCGACCTCCACCTTCCGCCCGGGCACCTCGTGGGTGACGCCGTCGACGACGGCGGTGCAGCCGTCCGCGCCGCGGGTCATCACCGTCACCCGCGGGCCGGACGCCGCGACGTCCGCCAGCACCTCGTCCGCGGTGCGGCCGTCGCCGAGCCAGGCGGCGTCCTCGTCACTGAACTTCACCACGTGGCAGGACGCCGCGAGGTCGCGGATCACGCGGCGCGCGGTGCCCGCGTCGCCCATGATGTCGGAGCGCACGTTGGGGTCGTAGGTGCGCAGGACGCCGGGGCCGGCGGTGGCCACGGCCGTGCGGGCCACCGTCCCGCCCGGCTCGAGGACGGCACCGATCGAGCCGGTGTGCACCACCGTGACCCCGGAGGTGTCCGAGACGTCCGGCACGGGGAGGTCCCAGACGAGGTCGAAGTCGTAGCTCGCGCCACCGTCGTCGGCGAGGGTGACCGTGGCGGTGGACGTCCGGTCGTCGACGAGCGCGCCGTCCGGCACGGCGACGCCCTCGTCCGCCAGTCGTCCGGCGACCATCTCTCCGTAGCCGTCGCGTCCGATGCGGGTGTGCAGCGTGGCGGGGAGCCCGAGGCGGGCGAGGCCGACCGCGACGTTGAGCGGCGACCCGCCGACGTAGCCGTGGCGTTCCTGCGTCGGGCCCTCCTGGACGACGTCGACGAGGGACTCGCCGATCACGGCGATGCGGGTGGTCATCGGTGGGGCTCCTGGGATGCTCTCGGGTTCTACGTTTTCCGGGTTCAACGTTTTCCGGGGCCAGTGTAGGCGCGGTGCCGGTACGCTCATACCGGTTGGTAGGAGACGGAGGAGGTGCGCGGTGTCTGTGACGGTGATCGGGGTGCTGCTCGTCGGGTCGTTGGCGGCCGGGTGGGTGGACGCCGTGGTCGGTGGTGGGGGACTGATCCTCATCCCGCTGGTGATGATCCTGAACCCGGGGATGTCCAACGCCCAGGCGTTGGGCGTGAACAAGGTCGCCGCGATCTTCGGGACCGCCAGCTCGGCGGCGGTGCTGGCGCGCAAGGTGCCCTCGGCGCGTAAGGCCCTGCGTTTCGCGCCGGTGGCGTTGCTCGGTTCGGCGGGTGGGGCGATGATCGCCTCCTCGGTGGACAAGCAGGTCATGCGCCCGGTGATCATCGTGCTGCTCGTCGCCGTGGGGGTGTTCATCGCCGTGCGGCCCTCGTTCGGGCAGGGGTCGGGGACCGGCGGGCTCGCCGGGACAGGCCCCGGGGTGCGCACCTGGCTCAGCCTGACCGCCCTGGTCGCCGCGATCAGCGTGTACGACGGCACGTTCGGCCCCGGCACCGGGCTGTTCCTGATCCTGGGCTTCACCTCCCTGTTGGGCGGGGACTTCATCACCAGTGCCGCGTGGGCGAAGGTGATCAACGTGTTCACCAACCTCGGCGCGCTGGTCACCTTCGCGCTGCAGGGCGAGGTGCTGTGGCTGCTGGGCCTGGGGCTGGCGGTGACGAACGTGGTCGGCGCGCAGATCGGTGCCCGGATGGTGCTCGGCAGGGGGACCGGGTTCGTGCGCGTGGTGATCCTGGTGGTTGTCGTCGTGATGTCCGCGAAGCTGGGGTACGACCTGATCGCGGGGTGAGCGGTGGTGAGCGGTGGTGAGCGCACGACGAAACCCCCGGTCCGAGGACCGGGGGTTTCGTGTTGGCGGAGGATAGGGGATTTGAACCCCTGAGGGATGTGACTCCCGCACGCGTTCCAGGCGTGTGACATAGGCCGCTAGTCGAATCCTCCGCCGAGAAATATACACACGACGGTGTCGCAGATGCAAAACGCGGGTGAATTCCCAGGTGGGAGGGCGAAAACGGGGTGACGCCGGCATGTGGCGGCGCTGCCGGGCGACCGGTCTTGGCTCCGCGGGGCCCGGCTTGCTACTATGAGGACCGGACGCCGCGCGGCGTGCATCTTGTGAACTCCCCCAGGGCAGGAATGCAGCAAGGGTCAACGAGCTCTGGCGGGTGCGCGGTGTCCTCTTACTTTTTCGCGGTGGTGACACCGTAGGGCGGTGGGGGCGTCCTGCCCGGGGGCGGACGTCCTGGAGGACGGGTTCAGCGCGGAACCGGTGGTGCTGACGGGTGGGGCGCACCCTGTCGGTTCCCGTCGCCGCCAACTACACTCGGACCGAACCCGCCCGTTGAAGTCGAGGAGGTCCTGCGGGACTATGAAGCTCACCCACGCGAACACCGCGAACGCCGAGAACACCGACGTGATCGAGAACCTGAGGTCCCTGAGGGGCGAGGCCGACAAGGCCTACCGCGAGCTCAAGGAGCGCAACCTGACGCTCGACCTCACGCGTGGAAAGCCTTCCGCCGAGCAGCTCGACCTCGGCATGGACCTGCTCAGCCTCCCGGGCGTGAACTACACCTCCGAGGACGGCGTGGACACCCGCAACTACGGTGGCGGCGACGGCCTCAAGGAGATCAGGACGCTGTGGGCCGAGCTCCTCGGCGTGGACCCGTCGCTGCTGATCGCCGGCGACTCGTCCAGCCTGAACATCATGTTCGACCTGGTGTCGTGGTCGCACACCTTCGGCAACAACGACTCGCAGCGCCCCTGGTCGGCCGAGGAGACCGTGAAGTGGATCTGCCCGGTGCCCGGCTACGACCGCCACCACACCATCGCCGAGACCTTCGGCTACGAGATGATCACCGTGCCGATGACCGAGCAGGGCCCGGACCTCGACGCGGTGCGTGAACTGGTCAAGGACCCCGCGGTCAAGGGCATGTGGACGGTGCCGGTGTTCTCCAACCCGACCGGCTGGTCGGTCTCCCGCGAGGTGGCCGAGGGTCTGGCGTCGATGGAGACCGCCGCCCCGGACTTCCGTGTGGTGTGGGACAACGCCTACGCGGTGCACACCCTCACCGAGGAGTTCCCCGAGGTCATCGACATCGTCGCGCTGGCCGCGGAGCAGGGCAACCCGAACCGTTTCTGGGCGATGTCCTCGACCTCGAAGATCACCTTCGCCGGTGCCGGTGTGGCGTTCTTCAACTCCTCGGCGGCGAACCTGGACTGGTACCGCAGCTTCGCCTCGGCGCGTGGCATCGGCCCGAACAAGGTCAACCAGCTGGCCCATGCCCGCTACTTCGGCGACGCGGAGGGCGTGCGCGTGGTGATGCGCAAGCACGCCGGGATCATGGCGCCGAAGTTCACGGCGGTGACCGACATCCTGCAGCGCCGCCTCGGTGACCTGGGGATCGCCGAGTGGACGAACCCGGACGGCGGCTACTTCATCTCCGTCGACGTGGTCGACGGCACCGCTTCGCGCGTCGCCGAGCTTGCGAAGGACGCCGGCATCGCGCTGACGGGTGCGGGTGCGACGTTCCCGTACAAGAAGGACCCGGACAACCGGAATCTGCGGCTCGCCCCGTCGATGCCTCCGCTGGAGGAGGTCGAGGTCGCGATGGACGGCGTGGCGACCTGCATCCTGCTCGCCGCGATCGAGGCCGCGGAAGCCGCGGCCGCCGGAGAGTAGCCTGTGAATCTCGAGGAGACGACGTACTGGGTCGGTGACCTGCTGCCGGGTGAGGTCACGACGTCGCGGCGCCGGGTGAGCCAGAGCTTCCCGGAGTTCACGGTCGCCGAGATCCACCTGGGTGGGGAGGATGAGGCGGCTGACGCGGAGACCGTTGCGGCGACGCTGGACGCTGCGCGCATCGAACCGTTGCTGGTCACGGAGGACGGTTCGGACCTGCGGGTCGAGTTCATCACCGTGACCACGGGTCACGGCCGTGCGGCGGCGGACCTGGTGATGGCCGCGGCGACGATGATCTCCCGTGACCCGATCCAGCTGTCGCCGCAGCCGGGGCTGCTCCTGCCGAAGCTGGGGTGGCACGTGGACGACACGATCACCGCGCAGCACGGTCTGCTCGTCCCGCCGTTCCTGTGGGAGGACGGGGTGCCGAACGTCCACGAGGTGAACTTCGGTGGTCGTCACGGTGGCGGGTCGCAGCACGAGTACACGCATCCGGGACGGATGACGGTGTTCGCTCAGTTGGTGATGCTCACCGAGGACGAGTACCGCGTGGCGGTGGACGGTGGTCCTGGTGCGGTGCAGCAGATGCTGGCGACGTCGCAGGCGAATCTCAACGACGTGTGGCGCTGAGCCTCCGGGGCAATTCTGGTCCTGGCCGCACATCCGGCCCCTGCACCTGTGAAGGTGCGGGGGCTTTCGGCGTAGCTGCGGCCGGCTTCTAGTCCGGCGGATCCTCGGTGGTGGCGGGGCCGTCCGGTTCGGTTGGTTCTGCAGGTTCAAGCGGTTCGTCGGGATAGTCCGGGTAGTCGGCGTACGGGTCGTAGGCCTCGGCCAGGGGGCCGGTGGCGTACGTGGCGTAGCGCCTGCCGTTGGGGCCTTCCCAGTCGATGGTGAACCCGTCGTCTGCGGTGGAGCAGGACCACACCCCCTCGGTCTTCAGCCGGTGGTGCGGTCGGCACAGCTTCTGTCCGTTGCTCGGATGAGTGGCGCCGTCGCTGGTGGGGTCGGTGTGCGGGGAGTTGACGATATGGTCGTTGTCGCACAGCGTGGCAGTCACGTCGCAGTTCGGGAACCTGCAGGTCCCGTCGCGGCCGTCGAGGTAGGCCTTCTGCGCGGTGGTGAACGCGTAGGCGTCCGTCTCCGGATACTTGTCGGGGTCGGTGTGCAGCACCCGTACGTAGGAGGACTCGTGCTCCAGGCGGTCTGCGGTGGCCGGGTTGATCCACCCCACCCCGGTGACGTAGCCGGCACCGGTGCCGTGGATACCGTCGAGGGTGGCGCGGTAGAGGTTCACGCGGATGGTCATGCTCGTAGGGTTGTCGCCGAGCTGTTCGAGCAGTACCTGGGCCTTGAGTTCCGAGCGAGTCGGCAACTCGGTGCGTTCGTCCTCGGGCAGCGCTTCCTGGCGGCGTCGGGCATCGGCGAGCAGGACGAGGGCCTGCTTGTCGAGTTTGTCGTCGATGGCGGCCAGGGTGACGCTGTTGCCGGAGGTGAAGACCATTTTGTTGCCCCGGCGCTTCAGTGTGGCGGTGTCCTCCTGGGCCAGGGCGGTGTCGTTGGCGAGTTCCGGTGCGGCGTCGAGGATCGCCGCGGTGACCCGGTCCTCGATCTCGCGCAAGGTGACCAGGCGGGTGGTTTCGCGGAGCCAAGGGGTGACGTGCGCGTTCACCGCCGCGTCGAGATGCCCGGTGATCTCGTCGTGGTGTGCCTTGGGCACGGTGGAAAGTTGGGCGTGGATCAGTCGGCGGATCAGTGCGAGGTGGTCGGCGGCGAGGATGCCGGTGGTGATCACCGCGCAGAACAGTTCGAGGTTTCGAGCGGCGAGTTCGCCTGCGTGAGCGAAACACATTGCGTCGCCGCGGGAGCGTCCACGAAGTGCCAGTGCGGTGGAGAGGCGCTCGGTGGCGGCGATGTCGCGCAGTTTGGCGATGAGCAGCATCTCACCGTGGTTGAGGTGGCGTTGGATGTCGTCCATGCTCATGACGGGAGTGGTGTTGTCGGTGGTCATGGTGCCAGTGTCCCCCCTGTGGTTGGCCGTCCTTGACGGAAGTGTACTACAGGCCACGGACATGGTCAACAGTATGTTCGAATAATAGCCGTATTCCGTGGTGTGCGCACTCGAGAGGCGGGCTCTTTCCGGGATGTGCCGGACGATGCCTTCCCCCGGTCTCGACGGTGGGGCAGACCATGTCCGTCGCGCCTTGTAGGCTGGGTCCGTGGCTCTTTACAGGAAGTACCGGCCGGCGTCGTTTGCCGAGGTCGTGGGGCAGGAACATGTGACCGAACCGTTGTCGACGGCACTGGACAGCGGGCGGATCAACCACGCCTACCTGTTCTCCGGTCCGCGGGGCTGCGGCAAGACCTCGTCGGCGAGGATCCTCGCCCGCTCGCTGAACTGCGAGCAGGGGCCCACGTCCTCGCCCTGCGGCGAGTGTGCGTCCTGCCGTGCCCTGGCGCCCGGCGGGCCGGGGACGTTGGACGTCACCGAGCTGGACGCGGCGACGCACAACGGTGTCGAGGACATGCGCGAGCTGCGCGACCGGGCGTTCTACGCCCCGGCGGACTCTCGCTACCGGGTGTTCATCATCGACGAGGCGCACATGATCTCCTCGGCGGGTTTCAACGCGCTGCTGAAGATCGTGGAGGAGCCCCCGGAGCACCTCATCTTCATCTTCGCCACCACGGAGCCGGAGAAACTGCTACAGACCATCCGGTCGCGGACGCACAACTACCCGTTCCGGCTGCTGACCCCGCCGGCGATGCGTGGCTTGCTGGGCCGCGTGTGCGAGGACGAGGGGGCGGTTGTCGAGGACTCGGT
The DNA here is from genome assembly GCF_052377495.1 of Corynebacterium sp. AOP36-E1-14. Taxonomy (NCBI): domain Bacteria; kingdom Bacillati; phylum Actinomycetota; class Actinomycetes; order Mycobacteriales; family Corynebacteriaceae; genus Corynebacterium; species Corynebacterium sp. AOP36-E1-14. The sequence continues at coordinate 35,786 of NZ_JBQSWV010000023.1, read as the reverse complement.
CTACCCGCTGGTCATCCGTGCGGGAGGGGGCTCCCCGCGTGACTCGCTGAGCATCATGGACCAGCTGCTCGCCGGTGCCGGTGAGGAGGGCGTGACCTACAACCGTGCGGTGGCCCTGCTCGGGTTCACTGACACCTCGCTCATTGACCGGGCGGTGGACGCGCTGGCAGATCAGGACCAGGCGGGGCTGTTCGGCTGCGTCAGCGACGTGATCGACGCCGGCCACGACCCGCGCCGGTTCGCGATGGACCTGCTGGACCGGTTCCGGGACCTGCTGGTCGTGCAGGCAGTGCCCGAAGCCTTCGACACCGGCCTGGTGGACGCCCCCACCGACCAGCGTGAGGTGCTGACCGCGCAGGCGAACACCCTCGGGCAGGCGACGCTGACGCGGTGCGCCTCCCTGGTGAACGAGGGCCTGGCGCAGATGCGTGGCGCCACAGCGCCCCGACTGCTGCTGGAGATCCTCTGCGCCCGTATGGCCCTGCCCGCCGCGGGTATGACGGTCGAGGCGCTCGCGCAGCGTGTCGAGGCCCTCGAGGCAGGCGGCGGCACGGGCGGAGTGGGCGCCGGTACCGGGAATGCCGCGCCAGCGGGATCCGGACGTCCCTACGTGCGCAAGTCGAAGAGGGAGGCGGAGGCTGCTCAGCAGGCGCAGCAGACGCAGCCGGCTCCGTCGACTACGCAGGAAGAATCGGTCCAGTCTGCGCCGATGCCTGCCCAGCCCGCGGCGCAACAGACGCCGGACGCAACGCCGACACCTGCTCCCGCTCCGGCTACGGCGCCGGAGACCTCTCCCGAGGACGACCGCAGGGCCGAGGCCGAGCGTGCCCGCGAGATCATGCGACGTCGCCGGCAACCGGCCGCGGAGCAGACACCAGAACCCGAACCCATCCCGGAGCCGGTTCCGGAGCCCACACCGGAACCTGAACCGGCTCCCGAGCCTGCACCTGAGCCTGAGCCCACACCGGAACCTGAACCGGCTCCCGAGCCTGCACCTGAGCCTGCGCCCACGCAGGAACCCACGCCTGCACCTGAGCCTGAGCCCACGCCCGAGCCCGAGCAGGCACCTGAACCCGCGCCAGAACCGGCGCCCGAGCCAGCGCGGAGCGCCCACCCCGTCGACAAGTGGGGCGAGGTCCTCGAAACGCTGAAGGACGCCAACCTCGCCGCATGGATCGCCGCGCGCGATGCCACGGCGCAGGAAGGTGCCGTCGGCGAGGACGGTGCACCGACGATCTACCTCAACCACCACACCGGAGCCTTGGCGAACTACGTCAACGCTCCCGACCATGCCGCCATCTACGCGGAAGCGGTTCAGAAAGTCACCGGCGAGTCCGTGCGTGTGACTGCGGGTGTCGGTGTCGGTGCCGGTGCCGGTGTGCCCCAGGAGTCGCCGGGAAAAGCTGAGGCTGCGGCTGACCCGCAGCCGGAGCCCACACCATCGCCGGAGCCGGAGCCGGAGCCGGAGCCGGAGCCGGAGCCGGAGCCGGAGCCGGAGCCGGAGCACGAGCAGGCGCCAGCGCCTGAACCTGCACCAGAGCCGGCCCCTGCGCCCGAGCCCACCCGACCGGCGGACCCCGTCGACATGGCACTGCAGCGGGCCCGACAGGCCGAGTCGGTGGCTCCGGCGCAGCCTGAGCAACCCCGCCAACCGGCTCAACCCCAGCCCCAGAGCTCCTTCCAGAACACCGCCCCGTCGCCCACCGCCAGGAACGAACGTCCCGCCGAGGAACTCTCCGGCTGGCGTGCCCGTCGCGCGAAGATCGACGCACGTCGCAACACCGGTGGTCCTGGCGGGTTCGGCGGCCCGGGAGCAGGTCCCGCCGACAACGGCGGATTCAACGGTGTCCCGCTGCCGGACGAACCGTCCGAGCCCTGGGACGACGGCCCCGGTGCGGTACCCCCGGATCCGGAGGGGCAGCAGGGTGTCGACCGGGCGGAGGCCGAGGAGGCCATGGCGCAGCTCAACGACCCGTCTTCGGCCAACATCGACCACCGCAATGCCATCGAGATCGCCGGCGAGCTGTTGGAGAAGCACCTCGGGGCGGAGCGCACGCGGTAAGGAGAATGATGAGTACAGCCCCGTCAGTCATCGCCGGGATGATGCGGATCGCCGAGAAGACCGACGCCGAGATCCGCGCGCTCTACGACACGGCCCGCGGACGCGGCGTCACGTACTTCGACCACGCCGACCTCTACGGCGTCGGCGCGCCCGGCGGCGGTTACCACCGCTGCGAGAGCAGGTTCGCCGGTGCGCTGAACCTCAGTGCGTCCGCACGCGACGAGATCGTCCTGCAGTCCAAGGTCGGCATCGTCACCGACGGTCCGTACTACGACTCGCCCTATGAGCACATCATCGCCACGGTCGAGGAGTCGCTGACGGCGCTGCGCACCGACCGTCTCGACGTCCTGCTGCTGCACCGTCCCGACGCGCTCGTGGAGCCCGACGAGGTGGCCCGGGCATTCGACGAACTCGAGGCCACGGGCAAGGTGCGGGCCTTCGGGGTCTCCAACCACACGCCCCGGCAGATCGACCTGCTCAGGACCGCGGTCCGGCAGACGCTGGTCGTCAACCAGCTGCAGTTGTCGATCACCCACGCGCCGGTCATCACCCAGGGACTCACGGCGAACATCGTCGGTGAACCCGGTGCGGTGGACGTCGACGGCGGTGGCGTCCTCGACTACTGCCGCCTCAACGGCATCACGGTGCAGGCGTGGTCGCCGTTCCAGAAGGGGACGGAACGCGGGGTGTTCCTCGGCGACCCCGGCTACGCCGAACTCAACGCCGTGCTCGGGGAGGTCGGCGACGCCCACGGCGTCGCCCCCGCGGCGGTGGCGACCGCCTGGATCCTGCGCCACCCCGCACGCATGCAGGTCGTCCTCGGCTCCACCGATCCGTCCCGTTTCGCCGAGGCGTCCGGCGGTGCGGACGTCGAACTCTCCCGCCGCGAGTGGTACCGGTTGCTGCGCGCCGCCGGGCACCGTCTTCCCTGAATCAGTTGCGGACGCCGTCAGCAGGTAAACTCCGACGGGGTAGAAGACCAGAACGATCGACCTGAACCTACAGCGAAGGGAACACACCGTGAGCCAGCCCGACATGAACCAGATCATGGCCCAGGCCCAGCAGATGCAGCAGCAGCTCCAGGAGGCGCAGGCCGAGATCATGGCCTCCACCGTCGAGGGCACCGCCGGCAACGGCCTGGTCAAGGTCGCCCTGCGCGGCTCCGGAGAGGTCGAGAGCCTCTCCATCGACCCGTCCGTGGTGGACCCGGAGGACGTCGAGACCCTCCAGGACCTCGTCATCGGCGCCTACCAGGACGCCGGGGAGAACCTCAAGAACCTCTCCAACGAGAAGATGGGGCCGCTGTCCCAGGGCCTCGACGGCCTCGGCTTCTAGGACGAGTCCACCGTGTTCGAAGGTCCCCTCCAGGACGTGATCGACGAGTTCTCCCGCCTCCCCGGGGTGGGGCCCAAGAGCGCCCAACGCATCGCCTTCCATCTCCTCCAGGCAGAGCCGGAGGAGCTGGACAGGCTCGGCGGCGCGCTGTCGCGCCTGCAGAACGGCGTGCGTTACTGCCGGATCTGCCACAACGTGTCCTCCGAGGAGGTCTGCCGGATCTGCGCGGACTCCACCCGCGACGCCACCATCGTGTGTGTCGTCGAGGAGTCGAAGGACATCCAGGTCATCGAGCGCACCGGTGAGTACGACGGGCGCTACCACGTCCTCGGCGGCGCCCTGGACCCGCTCAACGGCGTCGGCCCGAAGGAGCTCAATGTCACCGCGCTGGTGCAGCGTATCGGCGGTCGGGTGGACGACGTCGTAGCCGCCGACGGCACGGTGGCGGACGCCCCGGACATCTCCGAGGTCATCATCGCCACCGACCCGAACACCGAGGGCGAGGCCACGGCCGCCTACCTCGGGCGACTGCTCAAGGAGTTCCCCGGGCTGACCGTGTCCCGCCTGGCCTCGGGAATCCCGATGGGCGGCGACCTCGAGTTCGTCGACGAGCTGACGCTGTCGCGGGCCTTCGAGGGCCGCACCGCGATCCGGTAACGGGCGCGCGAGCCACATAAGCGGCATTTACCTCACCGGGGTGTCCTTGCCCACGAAAGCGCTGACAGGGGGTCGGCGTCGGCGTAGCGTGAGGGCCATGACCACACGAAACAAGAACCTCGCGAATGCCAGGGCAGCAGTCTGGGCCACCGTCTTCGGCGGAGCCGGGGTGCTGCACTTCGCGCAGCGACGCTTCTTCGACTCCATCGTCCCGGAGGAACTCCCCGGGGAGCAGAAGTACTGGACGTGGGGGAGCGGGGTCATCGAGCTCGCCCTCGCCGCGGCGATCGCCAACCCGTCCACCCGGGCGGCCTCGGCGAAGCCGGCATCGCTGTTCCTGCTCGGTGTGTGGCCCGGCAACATCAAGATGGCGATCGACTGGCAGGCCTCGGACTCCAAGAGCACACTGTTCAAGGCCGGCGCATGGGCTCGCGTCGCAGGTCAGGTGCCCATGATCGTGTCCACGAGCAGGCTCGGGGAGTAGGACAGAACATCCCCTACGGGGAAGTTTTGTCGGGGGGATGACAATCTTGTAATCACTATGTCGGTAAAGGTGTCCGCATAGAGTGACGCAAGGCACATGTCGACGGGGTGGGGTCCCGTCAGGGGTCGTGCGGGGGTGGGCGGACGGCGGGGTCGTCCGGGTCGGCAAAAACACTTGTTGACCTAAGGAAAGCCCGTCCGGTGGAGCCGGTTTCCGGCGGGGTGTGGGGGTAGAGCACATATATGTGCAGAACAGAACGGGTCGGAGCTGTCCGTAGCGGTTCCTAGAGTTCATCCCTATTCACGCGCACCGTGCCCGAACGATCTCGGGCGCGCGTCGCGTTGAGCCCTTCATGAACCGACTCTCCGAAAGGAGCCCGATGCCGACCACCATCCTCGTGGCCAATCGTGGCGAGATCGCCGCACGTGTCGTCCGTACTGCCCGTGACCTGGGACTTCGTTCCGTTGCCGTGTACTCCGACCAGGACATCGACTCACCTGCCGTCGCCCTGGCAGATGACGCGTACTCGCTGGAGGGCACCACCCTCCAGGAGACCTACCTCGACATCGCCAAGATCATCGACGTCGCACAGCGTGCCGGGGCGGACGCCGTCCACCCCGGCTACGGTTTCCTCTCCGAGGTGCCGGACGCCGCCCAGGCCGTCGCGGACGCCGGACTGACCTGGCTCGGCCCGGCCGCGGACACGATCCGCCAGCTCGGCGACAAGATCAGCGCCCGGCGCACCGCCCTGGCCGCCGGCGTCTCGCCGGTGCCCGGCACCACCGACCCGGTGCAGTCCATGGAGGAGGTCGACGACTTCGTCGCCGCCCACGGATACCCGATCGTCCTCAAGCGCTCGGACGGAGGCGGCGGACGCGGCATCGAGGTCATCCGCACCGACGAGGACCTGAAGACCTTCGCTGCGGGCCACGCGATGGCCGGCGGCGACCTGGACAAGTTCTTCATGGAGCGTTTCATCGTCTCCGGCCGTCACATCGAGACCCAGTGCATGCGTGACTCCCACGGCAACTTCGCCGTGGTCACCACGCGCGACTGCTCGGTGCAGCGCCGCCACCAGAAGGTCATCGAGGAGGCCCCGGCACCGTTCCTGCCCGAGGGTGCCGACGAGACCCTGCAGACGTGGTCCAAGGCCCTGTTCGACCACACCGACTACGTGGGTCTGGGGACCTGCGAGTTCATGCTCACCGAGGAGGGTGAACTCTTCTTCCTGGAGGTCAACCCGCGCCTGCAGGTCGAGCACACCGTCTCCGAGGAGGTCACCGGGCTCGACCTCGTGGAGGCGCAGTTCACCATCGCCGACGGCGGCAGCATCCCCGAGGTTCCCGAGATCCGTGGCCACTCCATCGAGCTGCGCCTGACCTCGGAGGACCCCGCCAAGGACCTCACCCCGACCGCGGGCAAGATCAAGGAACTCGAGTGGCCGGCCGGCCACGGGGTCCGCATCGAGACCGGTGTGCGTCTCGGCGACAAGGTCTCCCCGGAGTTCGACTCGATGATCGCCAAGCTGATCGTCACCGGCCCGGACCGTCCCCGCGCGATCGCCCGGGCACGCCGCGCGCTCGGCGAGCTGTCCATCAAGGGCATCGCCACCTCCACCCCGGTGCTGGACCTGATCATGGCCCACCCGGACTTCGACGCCACCAACGACCACGGTGACCTGCGGGTGCGTACCCGCTGGCTGGAGACGACCTTCCTGCCGGCCGTGGACATGGAGAACCTCGGTTCCGACTCCGACGGGGAGGACGACGAGAGCAGCATCGCCGCGGCACTGCGGACCTTCACCGCGCAGATCGACGGCCGTCGCCACCGCATCACCCTGCCCGACGGGCTGGCGAACCTCGGTTCGATGATGCAGAGCGGGCTGGGCAACCTGGGCGAGATGGGCCAGGAGATCGGCTCGCGTGTCCGACGCAGCCAGCCGCGTCGCGGTTCCCGGCGTCGTGGCGGCGAGGCCGCCGCCGGTGCCGCCCCGGTCGGCGAGTCGCTGACCGCCGAGGGCGCGCTGAAGTCGCCGATGCAGGCCATCGTCGTGCGCATGGGCACCGAGCCCGGTGCGTCCGTCGGGGAGGGTGACGTGGTCATCGTCCTGGAGGCGATGAAGATGGAGAAGTACATCCACGCCCCGGCCGGGGGAACCGTCGCGTCCATCGACGTCGCGGTCGGCCAGAACGTCAACGCCGGCGACACGCTGCTGCACATCAACGCCGAGAGCACCGAGGAGGCCGCAGAATGACCGCCGCCGAGAAGACCGACAAGATCGAGAAGATCGCCGCGAAGGCCTCCGTCGACTACGACGCACTCGCCGCCGCCGCGGACGAGAAGGCCCAGAAGTTCCAGCACGGCAAGGGCAAGTACACCGCGCGTGAGCGCATCGCGATGCTCTGCGACGAGGGCTCGTTCGTGGAGTACGGCCGTTTCTTCGGCGGCGACCCCGCCGAGGGCTTCCTCGGTTCCGCCGTGGCCACCGGCTTCGGCACCATCGACGGACGCACCGTCGCCATCTACGCCCAGGACTTCTCCATCCGCGGCGGCACCCTCGGCAAGGTCGAGGGCCAGAAGATCACGGACATCATCGACCGGGCGATCGCCGAGCGGGTTCCCTGCTTCGGCCTGCTGGACTCCGGCGGAGCCCGGATCCAGGAGGGCGTCGCCGCCCTGTCGTGGTACGGCCGTATCTTCCGCAAGTCCTGCGAGGCCTCCGGGTTCATCCCGCAGATTTCACTGATCCTCGGCCCGTGTGCCGGCGGTGCGGTGTACTCCCCGGCGCTCACGGACTTCGTGATCATGCCGCGCGAGAACTCGCACATGTTCGTCACCGGCCCGGACGTGGTCAAGGCCGTCACCGGTGAGCAGATCAGCCTGGACGACCTGGGCGGCGCGGAGATGCACAACAGCGTCTCCGGTGTGGCCCACTACCTCGCCGAGGACGAGGAGGACGCGATCGACTACGCCCGCGCCCTGCTCAACTACCTGCCGCAGAACTGCAACGACGAGACCCCGTCCTACGACTACGTCCCCACCAAGGAGGACATCGAGGCCTCCCGCGGTGTCGGCGACATCGTCCCGGCGGACAACCGCATGCCCTACGACGTCGTCGAGGTCATCGAGTCCCTCGTCGACCACGGTGAGTTCGTGGAGGTCCAGGAGCACTGGGCCCGCTCGATCGTCATCGGCTTCGCCTGCATCGAGGGCAAGCCGGTCGGCATCGTCGCCGACCAGCCCATGCACAACGCCGGCACGCTGGACGTCGAGGCGTCGGAGAAGACCGCCCGTTTCGTGCGCTGCTGCGACGCCTTCGGCCTGCCGGTCGTCACCCTGGTCGACGTGCCCGGCTACCTGCCCGGCGCCGAGCAGGAGCGCGCCGGCATCATCCGCCGTGGCGCGAAGGTGATCTACGCCTACGGCAACTGCACCGTGCCGGTGGTCACCATGATCACCCGCAAGTCCTACGGCGGCGCCTACATCGTGATGGGTTCCAAGGGCATCGGCGCGGACTTCGCCTTCGCCTGGCCGGACGCCGAGATCGCCGTGATGGGTGCCGAGGGTGCCGTGCAGATCCTGCGTCGCCGCGACATCGCCGCGGTCCCCGACGAGGAGAAGGCCGACTACACCAAGCAGCTGGCCGACGAGTACCAGGCGGAGAACATCAACCCGAACTTCTCCGTCGAGACCGGTGAGATCGACCGCATCGTCGTCCCCGCGGACACCCGCGACACCCTGGCCTCCGCGCTGCGTTCCCTGCGCACCAAGGACCGCGACCGCCGCCACTTCAAGTTCCACTCCAACGGGCCCCTGTGACCCCTGCAGAGAACCGTCGGACAACTAAGGACATCATGACTGACTCTTCCTCCAGCTTCCTCTCCCGCCTGAACGGCGGCGACGAGAAGACCACCCTGCTCTTCGGCGGTCAGGCCACCCCCTGGCGTCCCGCCTGCGCGCAGCTCGCCGAGGACCCCACTCTGGCCGGCGAGATCCGTGCGCTGATCACCGCGTCGGACGACCTGCTCGCCCCCGTCGCCGCCGAGCTCACCGCCGCCACGGCCGGCGCCCTGACGCTGGAGCGTCTCGCCGGTGACGCGACGACCTCCGCCGGCCCCGTCTCCGCGGCGCTGTCGGTGCCCGGCATCACCGCCGTGCAGTACGCGCAGCTCTCCGCGCTCAAGGGTGCCGGCTTCGACGCCGTCGCCGCCGTCGCCGACGGCCGCGCCACCGCCCTGGGCCACTCCCAGGGCGTGCTGGGCGCCGCCTTCGTCGCCGGGGACGGCCCGTCGGACGCCGAGGTCTTCGCCGTCGCCAGGCTGATCGGTGCCGCCGCGGCGCGCACCACCCGCTCCGCCGGCTTCGCCGTCGGCGAGCACACCCCGATGCTGTCCGTGCGTGGTCTGGAGAGCTCCCACCTCGACGCCGTCATCGCCGATGCCGGCGTGGACGTCGAGGTCGCCATCCACAACGGCCGTCGCCGCTTCATCCTCTCCGGTACCCCGGAGGACCTGGGTGTCGTGGAGCAGACCGTGCTGCAGCTCGGCGAGAAGGACGCCGCCGAGCTCACCGCGAAGACCCGCGGCGGTGCGCCGCTGGCCCCGCAGACCGAGTACCTCGAGGTCACCGTGCCGTTCCACCACAGCTCCATGGAGCCCGCGGTGGAGCAGGTCGTCGCCTGGGCAGGACGCTGCGGCCTCGCCGCGGACACTGCAGGTTCTGTCGAGCGCTTCGCCCGCGCCGTGCTGACCGACCACGTCGACTGGGTCGACCAGGTCGCCGCCGCCCGTGATGGTGGCTCCGCATGGTTCCTGGACGTCGGCCCCGGCGTCGTCGCCTCGAAGATCTCCGCCGAGGTCATCGAGGGCTCCGGCGCCGGCATCGTCGCCGCCGGCAGCCTCGACGACGTCGACGCGCTCGCCGCACCGGGCCCGGACCCGGAGCGCACCGTCGACTGGTCGTCCTACGCCCCGCGCCTGCTCGACCTGCCCACCGGGCAGGTCGTGGAGACCGCGTTCTCCCGCCTGACCGGCCGTTCCCCGGTGCTGCTCGCCGGCATGACGCCGACCACCGTGGACCCCGAGATCGTCGCCGCCGCCGCCAACGCCGGCTACTGGGCCGAGATGGCCGGTGGTGGACAGGTCACCGCAGAGGTCTTCGACGCCAACCTCACCAAGCTCAAGGGACTGCTCGAGCCGGGCCGTGCCGTGCAGTTCAACGCCATGTTCATGGACCGCTACCTGTGGAACCTCCACTTCGGCGGCCAGCGCGTGGTCTCCAAGGCCCGCGAGTCCGGCGCACCGCTGGACGGCGTGGTCATCTCCGCCGGCATCCCCGAGCCCGACGAGGCCCCGGAGGTCATCGGCGCGCTGCGTCAGTCCGGCTTCTCGCACATCGCGCTGAAGCCCGGCACCGTCAACCAGATCCGCGCGGGCCTGGGCATCGCCCGCCAGATCGAGGACACCGGCACCAGCATCATCCTGCAGGTCGAGGACGGTCACGCCGGTGGACACCACTCCTGGGAGAACCTCGACGACCTGCTCACCGCCACCTACGCCGAGATCCGCCGCCAGAAGAACGTGGTGCTCTGCGTCGGCGGCGGCATCGGCACGCCCGAGCGCTCCGCCGACTACCTCTCCGGTGACTGGTCGGTGGCCCTCGGCCTGCCGTCCATGCCGGTCGACGGCGTGCTCGTCGGCACCGCGGCGATGACCGCCAAGGAGGCCAAGACCACCGACGAGATCAAGCAGCTGCTCGTCGACACCCCCGGTGTCGCCGATGCGTCCGGCGCGGCCTTCACCGCCCCCAACGGCGGCTGGATCGCCCCCGGCAACTCCGCCGGTGGCGCGACCTCGGGCCTGTCGCACCTGCGTGCCGACATCCACGAGATCGACAACTCCGCCGCCAAGTGCATGCGCCTGATCCAGGAGGTCGGTGGATCGCTCGAGGCCGTCAACGCCCGCCGCGACGAGATCATCGAGGCGATGGACAAGACCGCCAAGCCCTACTTCGGTGAGCTGGAGAAGATGACCTACGCACAGGTCGTCCGCCGCTTCGCCGAGCTGAGCTTTCCGTGGGTCGACCCGTCCTGGCTGCAGCGCTTCCAGGAACTCCTGCAGCGCGTCGAGGCCCGCCTGACCAGTGCCGAGCACGGCCCGGTGGAGACCCTGTTCCCCACGGTGGAGTCCGCCGAGGACCCCACCGCCGCGGTGGAGACCCTCGTGGCCGCCTACCCGTCCGCCGAGGTCGACACCCTGACCCCGCTGGACACCGCCTGGTTCATCGCCCTGTGCCGCAAGTACCCCAAGCCCATGGGCTTCGTGCCGGCCATCGACGAGGACCTCCTCGCATGGTGGGGCAAGGACTGCCTCTGGCAGGCGCAGGACGACCGCTACTCCGCCGACCAGGTGCGCATCATCCCCGGACCGGTCTCGGTCTCCGGCATCACCACCGTCGACGAGCCCGTCGCCGACCTCCTCGGACGTTTCGAGGAGGCCTGCCGCGCCCGCATCGCCGACACCGAGCCGGTCACCGCGTGGTCGCGCACCGAGGACGCCGTGGACGTGGAGTCCCTGCTCAAGGCCGTGCCCTACATCTCCTGGACCGGCCACCTGATGGACAACCCGGCCCACGTCATCGACGAGGACCGCTACGACCTGGTGGTCACCAACGACGGCTCCGACGGCAACCCCGTCACCGTCACCATCGACCTGCACCTGGACACCTTCTGGGACGACACCGCCGCCGGTTCCGGCGACGCGCAGGTCCACGCCGTGCGCAGCCTGCCCGTCCCGCTGATCCTGGACACCACCAGCATCACCGGCGGCATGCCCGTCGTCGACGAGGAGCGCCTGCCCGACACCATGTACGGGCTGCTCGCCGGCACCGCCGGTGTGGGCAACACCGCCGTCACCGGCGATGAGATCACCGCGATGCCGACCAAGGTCGCCGGTTCCACCACCGACGAGACCCCCTTCGGCACGTTCAGCTACGACTTCACCCTCACCGGCTCCCTGGGCTCCGAGCACGCCGGTGTGACCGGCGACGACCTCGGCGACCTCTCCGCGGTCGGCGGCGGCGCCACCCGCGCCTCCATCGTGCCCGACGCCCTGCTCGGTACCTGCTGGCCGGCGATCTACGCGGCCCTGGGTTCGGCCACGGTCAACGAGTACCCCGTCATCGAGGGCCTGCTCAACGCCGTGCACCTGGACCACACCGTGGCCCTGGAGGTCTCCGCCGAGGAGCTCGCCGCCCGCGCCCCGCTGACCGTCACCGTGTCCAGCTGGGCCGCCGGCATCGAGGAGTCGTCCTCCGGACGCGTCGTCACCGTGCACCACCACATGCACGACGCCGAGGGCGTCCTGCTGGGACGCCAGACCGAGCGCTTCGCCATCCGTGGCCGCGCCTTCGGCACCACCCCGCCGGCCGAGCCGGCCGCCGCCGGCGGCACCGGCGCGGAGGTCACCGACACCCCGCGTTCCACGCTGCTGCGCACCCGCGTCAACGCCCCGGCGGAGATGACCCCCTTCGCCTGGGTCTCCGGCGACTTCAACCCGATCCACACCAGCCACGTCGCCGCCCGCGTCGCCGGGCTGCAGGCACCGCTGGTGCACGGCATGTGGCTCTCGGCCACCGCCCAGCACGCCGCGTCCGCCGCCGGATCCGGCCACCGCATCCTCGGCTGGACGTACCGCATGTTCGGCCTCGTCCAGCTCGGTGACCCGGTGGACATCCAGGTCGAGCGCACCGGACGCGTCGCCGGCGGCGGACTGCTGCTGGAGGTGACTTGCCGGATCAACGACGAGCTCGTGTCCCAGGGCACCGCCGTCACCGCCGCCCCGTCCACCGCGTACGTCTACCCCGGCCAGGGCATCCAGTCCAAGGGCATGGGCCTGGACGAGCGCGCCGCCTCGAAGGCGACCGCCGCTGTCTGGGAGCGCGCCGACGCGCACACCCGCGCCACCCTGGACTTCTCCATCCTCACCGTGGTCCGCGACAACCCCACGTCGCTGACCGCCAACGGTGTGACCTACCAGCACCCGGACGGCGTGCTGTACCTGACGCAGTTCACCCAGGTCGCCCTGGCCACCCTGGCGCTGGCGCAGACCGCGCGCCTGCGTGAGGCCGACGCCCTGGTCGCCGACGCCTACTACGCCGGCCACTCGCTCGGCGAGTACACCGCCCTGTCGGCCTACGCCGGCACCATCGAGCTGGAGACCGTGCTGGAGGTCGTGTTCCACCGCGGCTCCACCATGCACCACCTCATCCCGCGTGACGAGAACGGCCGCTCGGACTACCGGATGGGTGCCCTGCGCCCCAACCAGTTCGGCGTCGACGACGACCACGTCGTGGAGTACGTGGAGTCCGTGGCGGAGGAGTCCGGCGAGTTCCTGGAGATCGTGAACTTCAACCTCGCCGGCGAGCAGTACTCCGTCGCCGGCACCGTCGCCGGCCTGGACGCCCTGCAGAAGGACGCCGCCGAGCGCACCGCCGCCGCCGGCGGCAAGGGCTCGTTCATGATGGTCCCGGGCATCGACGTGCCCTTCCACTCGCGCGTGCTGCACCCCGGTGTGCCCGACTTCCGCGAGAAGCTCGACGACCTGCTGCCCGCGACCATCGACCACGAGGTCCTGGTGGGACGCTACATCCCGAACCTCGTGGCCCGCCCGTTCGAGCTGACCCGTGAGTTCGTGCAGTCCATCCTGGACGTGGTGCCCGCCGAGCCGGCCCAGGCCGTGCTCGACGACTGGGACGCCCGTACCAAGGACGAGGCAGGACGCGCCGAGGTGGCGCGCACCCTGTTCATCGAGTTGCTGTGCTGGCAGTTCGCCTCCCCGGTGCGCTGGATCGAGACCCAGGACCTGCTCCTGGCCACCGACCGCCTGGACATCGACGAGCTCGTCGAGGTCGGCCTCGGCGCCGCCCCGACGCTGGCGAACCTGGCGACCAAGACGCTGCGCCTGCCCCGCTTCACCGGCGCCGACGTCGCCGTGCGCAACGTGCAGCGCGACGAGAAGGCCGTCTACCACGAGGACGTCCAGACCATCGAGGCCCCGGCAGCGCCGGCGGACCCGGCTCCCGCAGAGCAGGACGCCGTGGCCACCGGCGACGTCGTCGCCGAGGCGCGTCCCGACGCGTCCGCACCGTCCCCCGCCGTCGACGAGGGCTACGCCACCCCGGAGCCCCCGGCACCGGCCGGCTCCGTCGAGCGTCCCGCGGACCTGCCCTACAAGGCGTCCGACGCGATCAAGACGCTGCTGGCCTACGCCAACAAGCTGCGTCCGGAGCAGATCGGTGGTGCCGACACCACCGGCACGCTGACCAACGGTGTGTCCTCGCGGCTCAACCAGCTGCTCATGGACATCTCCGCGGAGCTGGGACTGTCCAGCGTCGAGGGTGCAGCCGAGGCCGACGTGACCACGCTGTCCGCCACCGTGGACGCCGCGGCGCACAACTACTCCGCGTTCGGCCCGGTGCTCAGCGAGGCCGTCAAGGACCGGCTGCGCAAGCTCTTCGGTGCCGCCGGGGCGAAGGCCACCGCCATCGCCGACCGCGTCACAGGCACCTGGGAGCTCGGCCCCGGCTGGGTCGACCACGCCACCGCGCAGATCCTGCTCGGCTCGCGTGACGGCGCCTCCGCCCGCGGCGGCGACCTGTCGACCCTGCCGACCTCGGCGACGTCGATGGCCGACGTCAACGCCATCGTCGACGAGGCAGTCACCCAGGTCGGTGCCGCCCACGGCATCCCCGTGGCCAAGCCCAGCGCCGGCGGTTCCGGCGGCGGCACGGTGGACTCCGCCGCGCTCGACGCCTTCGCCCAGGAGGTCACCGGCGACGAGGGTGTGCTGGCCAACCTGGCCCGCCACATCCTGCACGACCTCGACCTCGACGTCCCCGCGTCCTCGTCCTTCGGCGACCCCGAGGCCGACGAGACCGCCGCGGTGCTGCAGGCCGTCAGCGAGGAGCTCGGCGCCACCTGGCCCAAGCAGGTCGCGCCCGTCTTCGACGAGCGTCGCGCCATCCTCGTCGACGACCGGTGGGCCTCCGCCCGTGAGGACATCTCCCGTCTGGCCGAGGGCGGCGAGATCGCCGACACCGCCACCTTCCGTGGCACCGGCGAGACCGTGGCCAAGCACGCCGACTGGTGGGCCGACCACGTCTCCGACGCACAGCTGGCGTCCCGCTTCACCGGCATCGCCGCCGAGGCCCGCGACGAGGAGACCACCGGTGACTTCGCCGGACAGGTCGCCGTCGTCACCGGCGTGACCCCGGCGTCCATCACCGGTGGCGTGGTCGGCGACCTGCTGTCGCAGGGGGCCACCGTGGTGATCACCGCCTCGCGCATCAGCCCGGCCCGCCTGGAGTTCATCAAGAAGCTCTACCGCGAGCACGCCTGCGCCGGTGCGAAGATCTGGCTGGTCCCGGCGAACCTGTCGAGCTACCGCGACATCGACGCCCTGGTCGACTGGATCGGCAACGAGCAGACCGAGACCGTGGGATCCGAGAAGAAGCTGGTCAAGCCGGCACTCGTCCCCGACCTCTTCCTGCCCTTCGCCGCACCCACGGTGTCCGGCACGGTCGAGGATGCCGGCGGAAACGCCGAAACCCAGGCCCGCCTGCTGCTGTGGAGCGTGGAGCGGTCCTTCACCGCCCTGTCGCGCATCGGCCACGAGGCGAACCTGGCCCACCGCCTGCACGTCGTCCTGCCGGGTTCCCCGAACCGCGGAACCTTCGGCGGCGACGGCGCCTACGGCGAGACCAAGGCCGCCTTCGACGCGATCTGCAACAAGTGGTCCAACGAGCCGTGGGCCGAGCGCGTCACCATCGCGCACCCGCGCATCGGCTGGGTCGCCGGCACCGGTCTGATGGGCGGCAACGACCCGCTCGTCGACGCCGCCG
Source organism: Corynebacterium sp. AOP36-E1-14 (assembly GCF_052377495.1). Classification (NCBI taxonomy): domain Bacteria; kingdom Bacillati; phylum Actinomycetota; class Actinomycetes; order Mycobacteriales; family Corynebacteriaceae; genus Corynebacterium; species Corynebacterium sp. AOP36-E1-14. Next base: position 20,349 of record NZ_JBQSWV010000023.1, on the reverse strand, counting down.
TCGAGGCCGGGGTCCGCGTGTGGACGCCGTCCGACATCGCCGGTGAGCTCGTCCGCCTGTGCTCCTCGGAGATCCGCGCCGCCGCGTCCATCGGGCCGGTCGACGCCGACCTGACCGGTGGGCTCGACAAGATCAACCTCACCGAGCTGCGCGAGCAGGCCATCGCCGACGGTGCCTTCGACACCGTCGCCGCCGGTGCCGACGCCGAGGCCACCCAGGCCCCGGTCACGGTCAACGCGCTGCCGTCGCCGGTGCGCGCCGCCCAGCCCGTCGCCGTCGACGGTGACGAGGCCTGGGGCGAGGTCAGCGCCGACCTGGACGACATGGTCGTCGTCGTGGGTCTCGGCGAGGTCAGCGCCTGGGGCTCCGGACGTACCCGCTTCGAGGCGGAGTACGGCGTGCAGGCCGACGGGTCCGTGGACCTCACCGCCGCCGGTGTGCTCGAGCTCGCCTGGATGACCGGCCTTCTGACCTGGAAGGACACCCCGGTCGCCGGCTGGTACGACGCCAAGGGCGAGATCGTGCCCGAGGAGGAGATCTTCCCGCGCTACCGCGACGAGGTCGCCGCCCGCGCCGGTGTGCGCACCTTCGTCGACGACGTCGCGCTCGAGGACGTGCACACCCCGCAGGCCGCGGAGATCTTCCTCGACCGCGAGGTCACCTTCTCGGTGGACTCCGCCGAGGCCGCACAGTCCTTCGTCGAGGCCGACCCGGACTTCACCCGGGCGACCGTGGACGAGGGGACCGGCGAGTGGTCCATCACCCGACTGCCCGGTGCCCGTGCGCGGGTGCCGCGCCGTGCCACCCTGGCACGCAAGGTCGGCGGCCAGTTCCCCACGGACTTCGACCCCACCCGCTGGGGCGTGCCGGCCTCGATGGTCGAGGCCATCGACCGGATCGCCGTGTGGAACCTCGTCGCCACCGTGGACGCCTACCTCTCCGCCGGCTTCACCCCGGCAGAGATCCTGCAGGCCGTGCACCCCTCGGATGTGGCGATGACCCAGGGCACCGGCTTCGGCGGCATGACGTCGATGCGCAAGCTCTTCGTCGACCGCTTCCTGGAGGAGGACATCCCGTCCGACATCCTGCAGGAGACGTTGCCCAACGTCGTGGCCGCGCACACCATGCAGGCCTACGTCGGCGGCTACGGTGCGATGATCCACCCGGTCGGCGCCTGCGCCACCGCCGCGGTCTCCGTGGAGGAGGGTGTCGACAAGATCAAGCTCGGCAAGGCCGACTTCGTGGTCGCCGGTGCCACCGACGACATGTCGGTGGAGTCCATCAGCGGGTTCGCCTCGATGAACGCCACCGCCAACTCGGACGCCATGGCCGCCAAGGGCCTCAACGAGCGCTTCTACTCCCGGGCCAACGACCGCCGTCGCGGCGGTTTCGTGGAGGCCCAGGGTGGCGGAACGATCCTGCTGACCCGCGGTTCCGTCGCGGCGAAGCTGGGTCTGCCGGTGCAGTCCGTGGTCGGCTACGCGGCGTCCTTCGCCGACGGCGCGCACACCTCCATCCCCGCCCCGGGCATGGGTGCGCTGGCGGCCGGACGCGGCGGGCAGGGCTCGAAGCTGTCGAAGGAGCTCGCCAAGCTCGGTGTCTCCGCCGACGACATCTCGGTGGTCTCCAAGCACGACACGTCCACCAACGCCAACGACCCGAACGAGTCGCGCCTGCACACCCGCCTGGCGGCGGCGATGGGCCGTACCGAGGGCAACCCGATGTACGTCGTCTCCCAGAAGACGCTCACCGGGCACGCCAAGGGTGGTGCCGCGGTCTTCCAGACCGCCGGCCTGGGCGACATGTTCCGCACCGCGCGCATCCCGGCGAACCGCTCGCTGGACTGCGTGGACCCGGAGATGGCCTCCGCGCCGAACCTGGTCTGGCTGCGTGAACCGCTGCAGCTCAACCGCACGGTCCGTGCGGGTCTGCTGACCTCGCTGGGCTTCGGTCACGTGTCCGCGCTGATGGCGCTGGTGCACCCGGAGGCCTTCCGGATCGCCGTGGCCAACCAGCTCGGGGAGGACGCCGCGACGGCGTGGGTGGAGACCGCCTCCGCCCGCCTGCGCGCCGGCGTGCGACGCCGCGAGGCCGGCATGCTCGGCCACCGCGCCCTGTTCGAGGAGATCGGGCACCGTCGCTTCGCCGAGGACGTCGACATCGACGCCGCCGAGCCGGCGATGCTGCTCGACCCGCAGGCCCGTGCCGGTGAGGACGGTCTGCTGCGGTGACCGGTTCCTCCTTCGTGATGGGTGTCGGTATCGACGTGGTGGACATCCCGTCGTTCGCCGAGCAGCTCGACCTGCCGGGGTCGCGGTTCGCCGCGTCCTTCACCGGTGCCGAGCGGCGCGCCTGTGCCCGTCTCGCCGAGACGAGCGGGAACGAGGCGCAGCACCTGGCGGCCCGGTGGGCGGCGAAGGAGGCGTTCTACAAGGCGTGGACCGCCGCCGAGGCCGGCGACGAGATCCCCGGTGCCAAGATGGACTGGTCACGGATCGAGGTCGTCAAGGACCGGTGGGGTCGGCCGTTCATCCGGCTGCACGACCCGTTGGACTCCGTGGTCACCGGTGCGCTGACCCGCCACTTCGGTGGTGGGGCCCCGGAGAACGGGCACGCCGTCTGGCATCTGAGCCTGTCGCACGACGGCCCGGTGGCCCAGGCCTTCGTGGTCGGGGAGTGGCGGCGCATGTAGCGGCCCGGGTTCCCCCGGAGTGAGCGAGCAACCCCGCAGGTCGGTGTGACCGACCTGCGGGGTTGCTGCGCGTGGGCACTCCCACCATGTTGTGATCGGACGCTACGCGGCGTGCCATCGTGGTCCCACGGTTGTCGCATGCGTGCCGGGCACGCTGGGGTGATGATGAGGACCAGTGGAAGTGACCGCCGTCGGCTACCGGGATTGCGCGGCAGATTCCGGTCGGGAGGACGCCGCCGCCTGCTCGGCGACACCGTCGGCCACCGCAGGGAGATCGGGTGTGAGGCGAGCGAGCCCTCCAGTCCGAAGAGCCGGCGGTCCCGGTGATGGTGCCGTGTCGGTGTGCCGGATCTATCCAGCCTCTCGGCCGAGCTCATGCTCGGCTGCGCGCCGGATCCACGAGGACACCGAGCGGTCGTCCTTCTCGGCGGCATCCCGGATCCGGTCCAGGAGCGGCTGCGGAAAGCGGACCGGGACCGGAGCCCCGTACTTGGACTTTCTCCTTACCGGCGGACCTTGGGGTTCCTGGTTCTCGGGTCGGGAGTAGAACTCGTGCTCTTGCGCCTTGTTCATGCTGTTAGTCACCGGTCCTGCTCGTAGGGGGGGGCAGTCCTCCAGAAGCCTGAAAAGAAGCGGAGCGTAATGGCGAACCGGATGGTCTATCCAACCAATCCTATATCTCCTGTATTACAGATGGCTACTGCCGATGAAATCCGTGCCGGAAGGAGTGGACAACCGGGTGGTGTGGATAGCGGGGGAGGAGACGTCTCAGCCCAGTGCGCCGCGGATGCGTTCCATCGCGGAGGTCAGCGAGGCCTCGGTGACCCGAGCGGCGGCACAGGCATGCCCTGCGGCGACCGCGTCGATGAGTTGACGCTGGTGGGTGAGGATCCCGGCGGGCGTCCGGGACTCCAGTTCCTCGCGCACACCGACGATCTTGTAGTGCCGGCACTGTGCCCACAGGCTGCGGATCGACTCACACAGCACCTTGTTGGCGGAGGCCTCGTAGACGGCGGACAGCAGTTCTTCGTCGGCGGTGAGGTGACCGAGGACGTCCCCGCGGCCCAGCGCGTCGAGCATCCGGTCGTACAGGGGCTCCAGTCCGCCCGCGGTCACGGCAGCCTTCCCGGCATCATCCCCCTCCTCGGCATCCCCACCCAGCGCAGCGACGCCCAGCTCCGTGGCGCGGACCTCGAGCACACGCCGCACGTCGTAGATGTCCAGGAGCTCGGCGGGGGAGAAGGAGCGCACCACGGCACCGCGCCGGGGACGCGTCTCGACCAGGCCGTCCTCCTCCAGGCGGGTGATGGCCTCCCGCACCGGCATCACGCTGATGCCCAGCTCCGCGGCGAGGTCCCTGATCTGCAGGCGGCGTCCGCCCTGGTACGTGCCGTCGACGATCGCGGCATGCAGCGCCGCGTAGGCCTGGTCGCCCACACGGGTCGCCGCGGGAAGAGGGCTGAGGGACATGCCGACCACTCTACCGACGGGACCTACGCCTTCAGTCGCTCCGCGCGCAGCTGCGCGACCTCGCCGTCGAGCTGTGTGGCGAAGGCGCCGGTCAGCGGCGGCAGCTCGGCCAGCGTCGTGTCCATCGCCGAGGCCAGCAGCAGGTCCGCCAGCTGCGGGTTACGCGCCAGCACCGGCCCGTGCATGTACGTCGCCACGATCGATCCCTGCACCGCGCCCTCGAAGTAGACCTCCTTGCCGGCACGCTCGGGGGTGAGACCGGCGGTCAGCGCACCGTGGGCGTCGGTGTTGCCCACGCCCTCGGTCACGTACCCCAGCGGCGTGGCGTCGGCGCCGAGCAGGGTCGCGCCCTGGTGGTTGGCGAAACCGGTCAACGGCTCGGTCAGCACACCGGCCGCACCCAGCGAACCCGCGGTCAGGCCGAAGCCCTTCAGATTCGGGTCCGACCGCAGCTCACCGATGGTGCGGTTCTGCAGCGAGGACGTCGTCGCGTCGATCAGCCCCAGGCCGTCCACCATGCGGTCGGACGCCCGGAAGGACGTCCCGAAGACCTGCAGGCCGGCACAGATGGCCAGGACGGGACGTCCCGCCTGCACCGCACGCGCCATCGCGCCGTCGGCGGCGAGGTGCTCGGCGGCGAGGATCTGGGCGACGTCCTCGCCACCACCGACGGTGTACACGTCGAGGGTCTCCGGCACGCCGTCGTGCAGGGTGATCGGGTGGATCTCGGCGGTGATGCCGCGCATCCGCGCACGTTGGCGCAGGACGAGGGCGTTGCCGTCGTCGCCGTAGGTGCCGAGCACGTCCGGCAGCACCAGACCGATGTTCAGGGCCGCTTCTCTACTCACTGGGAGATCTCCTTCTGCAGGTCCTTACGCAGGTCACGGAAGGCCGTGTAGTTCGCCAGCACCTCCACGCGCCCGGGCGGGCAGGCGCGCACCGCGGCGACGGTGTCCGCCACGGTGTCGTGCTCCACCCCGGCGTAGCCGAGGCGTACGGCCAGGTCCGAGGACCGCTCACCGGCGGCGACGACCTTGAGGTCGTCGAGGTTCTCGAACTTCACGTCCCACAGCCAGGACAGGTCCTGACCGTCGGCGACCTGCCCGTTCACGGCGATGACCAGGCCGTCGGCGGCGCGGTCGACCATCGACAGGGCCTCCTGCCAGCCGGCCGGGTTCTTGGCGAGCAGCAGGTGCACCTCGCGGCCGTCGAGGTTCACCGTGGAGTAGCGTCCGGCGACGTCGTCGACACGCTCGGCGGCGGCCAGGGCGGACGTCTCGTCCACGCCGAGGGCCACCGCCGCGGCGATCGCCTGCGTGGCGTTGCCCCGGTTGGCGTTGCCTGGCAGCTTCAACGACAGCGGCAGCAGCTCGCCCGAGGGCGTGGTCAGCCCCTCGGGCGTGACCGTCCAGGTGGGTGTGGGACGGCGGAACTCGCGGCCGTCGGCCAGCGGCTTCACCGCGTACCAGTCCGGGGAGCCGTCCTGCTCCTCGGTGCGCACCACCGCACCACCGGTGCGCGGGCAGGACGTGGAGTCGCCGGTGAACCCGACGCCGGCGGACACCCACACCACGTTGGGGCAGTCCCACGCCACGGACGTGACCTGCACGTCGTCGCAGTTGGCGACGACGGTCATCCCGGGGCGCGCCTCCACGCACTCGCGCAGCACCCGCTCGATCTTGTTGATCTCGCCGACCCGGTCGAGCTGGTCGCGTGAGAGGTTCAGCAGCACCAGGACGTCGCAGTCGAGCTTCTTGGCGATGGCCGGCACGTGCAGCTCGTCGACCTCCAGGACGATGCGCTCGCGGTCCCGGCCGGCCAGCAGTGCGGAGATCACCCCGGCGTCCATGTTGTCGCCGCCGTCGTTGGTGGCCACCGTGCCGAGGGCGCGGACCGCCTCGGCGAGCATGCGGGTCGTGGTGGACTTGCCGTTGGTGCCGGTGACGATGGTGCAGGGGCGTCCCGCGCCGAGCTGCTCCATGAGCTTCGGGTCGATGAAGTTGGCGACCAGGCCGCCGATCATGCCGCCGGAACCGCGGCCGGTCTTCTTCGACGCCCAGGTCGCGGCGTCCGCCGCGCGGACGGCCAGTGAGGTCAACATTCCCATTGCTTCATTCACCCTTGGTTCTGGTTCTGCTTCTGGTTCTGCTTCTGGCCCTGCTGCTTCTGGCTGCCGGAGCCGCGCCGTCGACGCCGCCGGGACGACGACCGGCCGGAACCGTTGCCGCCGCCGTTGCCGCCGCCGTTGTTCTTCCCGCCGCCGGACGTGGCGTCCTTGGCGGGGTCCTTCGACGCATTGCCGGAGTTGCCGCCGCCGGAGTTACCGCCACCGTTGCCACCCCTGCCGCCGTTCTTGCCGCGGGCCTGGTTGCGGTTGCGCGACTGGTTGCGGTTTCGTCCCTGGTTACGGCTCTTGCCGCGTTGCGGGGCGGGGATGCGCGGGGTCGCCGGCCGGGCGTCCGGCACGGCGATGTCGGTGGAGCCCGGCTCCACGTCCTCCAAGGCGGCGAGGAACTCCTCGTCGGTGAACAGGGGGATGTTCTTGCGCTCCCCGTGCATCGCCTTGCCGCGCAGCTCGTGGCTGCGGTTGCACACCACCAGGCTCGACGTCCTGTTCAGCTTCTCGCTGTACACCAGTCCGGCCTTCGTGGCGGTGCTGATCAGCAGGTCCGGGTCGTCGCCCACGTCCGGGCTGACCACGAACTCCATGCCCTGGCGCAGGGTGTGCCCGTCGGGCGTGCCCGGGTTGCCGAAGGGACGCGGCGAGGTGGTGGCGTCCACCCGCACGGTGCTGCGTTGCAGACCGAACCGGTCCGCCGTCAGGTCGGACGGATCGGCGACCGACAACCCGCCGGGCGTGTTGTCGGCGGCACCGTCGGCGACCTCGCGCTGCGCGAGGTGGAGAGGGTGCAGGATGCGGGTGTCGGCGAGCAGCAGCTCGTCGGCGAGCACGTCGGCGCGCTGCAGGCTGGACGCCGGGCCGAGGGACGCCAGGGCGTCCTGCGGCAGGTCCAGCCCGTGGGCGTGCGTGTAGTAGGACGCGATGCTGCGCAGGCGCGGATCCTCCACCGGTACCCCGGCACGTCGGGCCGAGGCCAGGGTGTCGATGATGCGCGTGGGCGTGGGCACCGAGATCTTCTTCGGCCGACGCTGCCCGCGCCGCCGCCCGCGCGGGTTGTTGCGCTGGGTGCCGCGGTTCGCCGCACGCTGGGCGCGCCGGTACTCGAACTGGATGAACCCCCACGTCAGCGTGGTGTTGTGGCAGATCAGGGTGCGTCCCTCGATCAGGTCGAACAGCAGCGGGGCGACGGTGGCGAAACCGGGCGCCTGGCCCAGGTCGGCCTCCGTGTAGCCGTGCAGGTGCCACGGGCCCGGGTCCTCGCCGGGGTTGATCTGCTGGACGAAGCCGGTGAGCTGCGCGGCGGGGTCTGTGTTTTCGGTGCCGTCGGTACCGTCGGTCTGCGCCGAGGCGGGACGGTTGCCGCTGAACACGGCACGCTCCCCGTCGGCGGTGTGCAACGTCGCGGCGAACGCCACCATCCGTGAGGTGCTGGGGTGGATGCCCGACGTCGCCACCGTGATCTCCACGAACGGCGCCTCCTGCGCACTCGGCAACGAGCCGTGGAAGGTCTTCGGGAGGTTACGGGCGGGACGCGGCGCGGCCTGCGCCGCGCCGTCCTGCACCGGAGCGTCCTGCGTGCCCGGTGCGTCCTGAACGGAGGGTGCGGACGCGGCAGGCACGGCAGGCTCGGCAGGCACGGCGGCCGGGGCGTCCTGTATCTTCTGTTCGGCCTTCTTGTCTGCCTGCTCGACGGTCCGTGCCGACGGGGGAGCGGAACGGCGGTGGACCTGGCGGCGGCGACGCCGGGAACGGCCCTGTCCGCTGCGCGGGGCACCGTCTGCGCCGTGGGTGGCGTCGGGGCCGGAACCGGGGGAAGTCATGGGGGACATCATACGTTCCGTCCAGCCGCCGGTGCTAAGGACACCGGTGACTCGCCGCGCCGGAGCTCCACGTCTGCGTCACTCGTCGGTGGTGAACCACACGGTGATCCAGCTGTCCGGGTCGTCGCCCCCGAGCTCGCCGGCGACCCGACGACGGATGCCGTGCCACTGCGTCAGGGGGCGCGGGGGTGTGTCGGGGGAGACGTGGAAGACGATCTCCAGCTGGCGCGAGCGGCCGACCTGCGCGGCATGCACGTCCGCGGACAGGAAACCCTCCTCGGCGACGACCCGGTCGGCGACGGCGCGGGCCTCGGCGTGCAGTTCCGGCGGGGTGACCAGCGCGATCTCGGACAGTGCGCGCAGCAGGGTGCGCACCGGCACCGGGATCAGCACGGACGCCACGACGATCAGCACCACCGGGTCCACGTACGGCAGCAGGTGCTCGTGGGAGGTCCCGTCGATGACCATGCCGACCAGGAACGCGATCAACAGCGCACCCGTCACCCCGGCGCCCATGAGCCACCCCTTGACGTCCATGGCCACCAACGCGGAGCCGATCCTCCGGTTCGCCCGGTGCTCCAGGGCCGCGGTGGTGCCGGCGAGCAGCAGGACGACCACGGTGTAGACCACGGCCGGGCCGAACTCGACCTCGCGTCCGCCGTCCAGCAGCGCGGTGACGGCCTGCAGCAGCGCATAGCCGGCGACCGCCATCATCACCAGGGCGTTGAGGCACAGCACCAACGGTTCGAAGTGCCAGAACCCCATGCTGAACCGCCGCGGCAGCCCCTCGGACCTGGATTTGGCGAGCAGCCCGGCCAGGATGATGGAGATCACCGACATCAGGGCGTCGACGAGGGAGAAGACGCCGTCGAACAGGATGGCCGCGGACCCGGACACCAGGCCGAAGCCGATGCCGAGCGCGGAGAGCAGGAGGACGGCGACCAGCGACACGCGCAGGGCCTGTTGTTCGGTACGCACCGTGAAAAAGACTCCTCGGAGGTCACGCAGGGACAGGGCGTTCACTGTCGCACGGGCGTGCCGCACCGGCCAACCACCGGGTTAGGAAGCGGATTCCGGTGCCCCTGCGGGGTGGTGCCAACTGGGTCGTCCCCCAGGCCACGAAACCCACTGTTTCGTTACCTGGGGGACGACTCAGATGACACAGCTGACCCAGCTGGGACTAGACCCCGCCGAGCACACCCTGGGCGACCGGCTCCTTGGAGTGCGCGCGGTTCACCCCGGAGGTGATGGCCTTCAGCGAGGCGTAGGTGATCGAACCGGCGATGCCGACACCCCAGACCTGCTGGCCGTCGATCTGCGCCAGGACGTAGGCCGCGGCCTCCGCGTCGTCGCCGGCGGTGCGGGCGTGCTGGGAGTACTCCTGGACCTCCACGTCCACGCCCAGGGCCTCCAGGGCGTTGCAGTACGCCGCGATCGGCCCGTTGCCACGGCCCTGGATGGTGCGGGTGTCGCCCTTCCACTCGATCTCGGCGGTGACCTTGGTCTCCGACCCCTCGGTCTGCGGGCCGTCCACCGTCACGGAGATCTGCTCCAGCGGGGAGGTGCGCTCCAGGTACTCGCCGGTGAAGATGTCCCACATGGCCTTGGAGTTCACCTCGCCGCCCTCGGCCTCGGTCACGGCCTGGACCACGCCGGAGAACTCGACCTGCATCGGACGCGGCATGTCGATGCCGTGGTCGGTCTTCATGATGTAGGCCACGCCGCCCTTGCCGGACTGCGAGTTCACCCGGATCACGGCCTCGTAGCTGCGGCCGATGTCCTTCGGGTCGATCGGCAGGTAGGGGACCTCCCACTGCACGCGGCGGAAGTCCTCCTCGGAGATCTCGTTGGCGTGGTGGCCCGGGGAGACGGAGTCCGCCAGGGCGTCGATGCCCTTGTTGATGGCGTCCTGGTGCGAACCGGAGAAGGCGGTGAACACCAGGTCGCCGCCGTAGGGCTGACGCTCCGGGACGACCAGCTGGTTGCAGTACTCCACCGTGCGGCGGATCTCGTCGATGTCGGAGAAGTCGATCTGCGGGTCCACGCCCTGGGTGAACATGTTCAGCCCCAGGGTCACCAGGTCCACGTTGCCGGTGCGCTCACCGTTGCCGAACAGGCAGCCCTCGATGCGGTCGGCGCCGGCCATGTAGCCCAGCTCGGCGGTGGCGACACCGGTGCCGCGGTCGTTGTGCGGGTGCAGCGACAGGATCACCGAGTCGCGGCGGGCGATGTGGCGGCTCATCCACTCGATGCCGTCGGCGTAGACGTTCGGGGTGATCATCTCCACCGTGGACGGCAGGTTGATGATGATCGGGTTCTCCGGGGTCGGCTCCATGATCTCGATGACCGCGTCGCAGACCTCCTTGGCGTACTCGACCTCGGTGCCGGTGTAGGACTCCGGGGAGTACTGCCAGCGCCAGGTGGTGTCCGGGTAGTCCTTGGCGACGTCCTTGATCAGCTCGGCGGCGTCGGTCGCCAGCTTCTTGATCGCGTCCCGGTCCTTCCGGAAGACCACGCGGCGCTGCAGGATCGAGGTGGAGTTGTAGAAGTGCACGATCACGTTCTTCGCGCCCTCGCACGCCTCGAAGGTGCGGCGGATCAGGTGCTCGCGCGCCTGCACCAGCACCTGGATGGTGACGTCCTCCGGGATCATGTCGTTCTCGATGATCTCGCGGACGAAGTCGAAGTCGACCTGGGAGGCGGACGGGAAGCCGACCTCGATCTCCTTGTAGCCCATGCGTACCAGCAGGTCGAACATGCGGCGCTTGCGCTCCGGGCTCATCGGGTCGATCAGGGCCTGGTTGCCGTCGCGCAGGTCCACCGCGCACCACTGGGGTGCGGTGTCGATGACCTTGTCCGGCCAGGTGCGGTCGGGCAGCTGGAAGCGCTCGACCTCGGTGAAGTGCGGCTGGTAGCGGTGCGCCGGCATCTGGGAGGGGCGCTGCTTGTTCCAGGCCTTCTGGCCCTCGGGGATCTCGCCGGCAGGGGTGGAGATGCGGGCGGGGGCGGAGATGAAGGAATCAGAGGGGGTCATGATGGTGCTCCTTGGATCGGTGGAAGGAAATAATGGTCATCACCGACCGGCACGACTCAACTCCGCGACGGGGAGCCGGTCGGTTTTTCAGAACCTGACCCCGCCGCGGCAGAGAAGGAGGAGCTGCGCGCGCGAGTTAATCATGGCGACCACTGTAACACGGTGACGCGGACGCGGGGAAAGTGGGAGTGTGACCGGGCTAACGTCGACCGGGTTCGCCATGGTGGTGGGGCGCTAGGATGGACGACCGTGGAACGAAGAGCAACGGCTGGCGTGACGGCGGTGACCGCAGTGGTCTCGGGCGTGGTGACGGTGCTGACCGCCGTCGTGCAGATGGTCGTGATGACCGTCCGGGGCAACCGCAACGGCCTCAGCCTGCGCGAGGTCCTCACGCAGTGGGACGCGCACTGGATGATGATGATCTCGGAGCACGGCTACTCCGGGTTCGTCATGTCGTCCGAACCGTCCGGCCCGGTGCAGTGGGAGTCGGTGGCGTTCTTCCCCGGGTACCCGGTGCTGGTGCGCCTCGTCGCCGCCCCGATGGCGGTGCTGGACGTGGCGGACGCGACGTTCCTCGCCGCGATGTTCACCTCCGCCGTCGCGACGTTGTTCCTGGCCTGGGGTGTCAGCCTGCTGGCCACCGAGCTGTGGTGTCCTCCGGACCGCCGGACGTTGGTCGTGCTGACGGCCGTGGTGACGGTGCTCGCCGTCGGTGCGCCGATGGGTGTCGTCTACTGGATGCCCTACTCCGAGAGCCTGTTCACCGCCCTGACGGTGTGGGCGCTGTACTTCCTGCTGCGCCGCCGCCACCTCGCCGCCGGTGTGCTGACCCTGTTCGCCGGGCTGACCCGGCTCACCGCCGCGGCACTGGTGCTCACACTGTGCGTCGCCGCCGTGGTCGAGGTGTGGCGCTGGTGGCGGGCGCGCCAGGCAGGACGAACACGGCAGGACGCTGCGCTTCCTGCCTTCCCGGCGTCCGCCGTCACCGCGCCGGTGCTCGGCGCCCTGGGGATCGGCGCCTACCTGGCGTGGGCGAACCGGACGGTCGCCGAGATCGGCGGGTACTTCGCCGCGCAGGAGCGTGGCTGGCACTCCGGGGTCGACCTGGGGGCGGCCACGCTGCGGTGGCTGGCGGACAACCTGCCCGGCCAGATGACCGGCTACACGATCTCCAGCTGGTCGATGATCCTGGTGGCGTTGCTGTGCGTGGCGTCGCTGTGGATGCTGTGGGCGGGGTGGATCCCCTGGCAGCTGTGGCTGCCGGCGGTGGTCCTGGCGGGCATCGTGCTGGGGTCGGACGGCATCATGCACTCACGTCCGCGGCTGCTGCTGATCCCGGTGCTCCTGCTGTGCCTGCCGCTGGTCGTCCGGGCGGTGCGTGGCTGGCGGACTGCCGGGGCGGTGGGTCCGGTCCATGTCGTGGCCGGCGCGGCGATCGGGGTCGCGGCGGTCCTGTGGTGCACCCTGGGATTCTGGGTGTCCGCCGAGATGCTCATCGGCTTCGAGTACGCGATCTGAGGATCACTCCCCGCGCTCTTCCTCGGCCTTCTCCTCTGCCACCTCTTCGGCCTCCTCTCGCCGTCGCAGGCGGATACGGCGCAGTTTCATGGCCCGCGCCATCGTCATCGGCTGGCGCAGCCTCTTCTGCGCCGCCCACGACAGGTCCTGCATCCCAGGTAGCACCCAACCCCGCCAGTAGGCGGCGATCATCAGCCCCGCGCCGATGAAGGGGGACACGATCAGCCCCACCAGGAACACCGGGAAGTCACCGGCGACCCCGGAGTCGTCCAACGACTTGATCCCGACCATCACCGCCGCGGTGAGCAGTGCCGGGGTCGCGTACAACGTCGCCCCGCCGAAGATCGCGGGCACCGACCCGGTCATCACGTCCCGGATCATGCCGCCGCCGACCACCGTCAAGACCCCGAGGAACAGCGCCGACGACCACGGCAGGTCGTTGGCCAGCGCCTTCGTCGAGCCGGTCGCGGCCCACACGCCCAGGACCACGGCGTCGCCGTGGACGCGGAAGATCTCCCACCCGCGGGAGTTCATGTGGATCATCGTGGAGATCACCGCCCCGACCAGGGCGAGCCCGAAGTAGCGCATGTCCTGCATGGCGGCCGGCGGCCCGTTGTCGATGAGCACGTCGCGGATCATGCCGCCGCCCAACGCGGTGATGATCGACAGGAAGAGGATGCCGATGAAGTCGAGGTTGCGGGCGCGGGCGATGATCGCCCCGATCATCCCGTAGAGAACCACCCCGATCAGGTCGAGTGTCTCGTAGACCGCCCTGATCGACGGGTCGACAAAGTCCATGGCGCCGAGGATATCCTTTTCCACTCACTCCACGCCGCGGCGCGAGAGCACCACCGTGGACACGATCATCACCACCAGGGCACCGGCCATGATCAGCCACTGGGTGCCCTCCACCTGGAACCGCTCACCGAGCACCAGGTAGCCCAGCACGAACGCCACGATCGGCTCGGTGATCGTCATGGCGGGCAGCGAGTTCTTCAACGCGCCGGCGTTGAAGCTGGCCTGCTGCACCAGTGTGCCGATGATCGCCGCGGCGATGACCCCGTAGAGCTCCCAGGTGGTCAGCAGGGCGGCCACGCCCTCCTGGTTGAAGATGTTGACCACCGACTTCGACAGCACCGCCAGGTAACCCATGATCGCGCCGGTCACGGCGCCGAGGATCAGGGCCCGGGTGCGCAGCTGCTGCCGGGAGGCCAGCCACATCAGGGCCAGCAAGACGATCGCGCCCACCCCGAGGGTGGCCATCCACGTGCCCAACGTCGGGAAATCGTTGCCGGGCAGGGGACGTCCCCACACCACGACCACGCCCACGGCGACGGTGAGCAGCGTCGCCCACGCCATCTCCATACGCGACACCCGGCGTCCGTCGAAACGGGCGGCCAGCGGCAGGGTGAACATCAACGAGAGCACCAGCACCGGCTGGACGACCAGCAGCGTGCCGAACCCCAGCGCCACGATCTGCAGCCCGTAGGCCGCCAGCGCGCAGAAGACGCCCGCCCACCAGCGTGGACGGGCGACGGCCGCGAGGACCGGGGTGCCGTGGGCGTTGTCGCGGTCGCCCGACGTCTGTTCGGCGACCTGGTGGCGCAGGATCGTTCCCCAGGCCACGGTGAGGGCAGAAAGAAGGGCGAAGACGACAGCGAGCAGGTTGCTGTGCATCATCAGAAACTCAGACTAGTCGTCCGCCGCCGAGGATGTATCAGAGGGCTTTATTACCCGATTACCCCACGATCACGTCACGATCACTTCGCGAAGTACTCCTCGATCTGGTCGAGCATCACCATCGCGCTGTAGTAGTCGATGCGGAAGGTCTCGGCACTGAACTCGAAGATGCGGTCGTTCTCCACGGCGTAGGTGTTGCGCGCGGTGGGCTTCTCGGCCATCTGCTCGCTGACGGGGTTGTCGGCGTCGGCGTTCGTGGCGAAGATCGTCCGGCCGGTCAGGCCCTTGTCCAGGTTCTCGTCGGTGACCTGCACCACGTCCGTGCGTCCGGCGTAGTCGCCGTCGGTACGTGCCACACCCTCGCCGGGGACGTCCAGGTCCCAGCCGAGCTCCTCGATGATGCGGCCCTGCGCGGACTCGCCGGTCATGAAGTTCACGCCGCCGTCGGTCGCCGGCAGGATGAACTGCACGGGCTGCTCGGGCTCCTCGATGTTCTCGGTCACCTCGGTGGCGCGGTCCTTGAACTCCTGAATGGCGTCGGCGGCCTCCTCCTCGTGGCCGGTGACCTCACCGAGCTGCGTGGTGACCTCGGTCCAGTCCTTGTCGGAGTAGTCCAGGACCACGGTGGGGGCGACCTCCGACAGGCGCTCGGCGAGGTCCGGGGCGGCGTCCGCGCCGAAGGCGGAGACGATGATCAGGTCGGGGTCCTGGGCGGCGATCTTCTCGAAGTCCGGCTCCAGCTGGCCGATCTCCTCGACACCACGCTCGTCGGCGACGTCGGCCCACTGCTTGAAGAAGCCCTTGTCGTCGGAGGTCGGGCCCGGGCTCGCTGCACCGGAGGCGATGACCGGGGCGTCCATGGACAGCAGGCTGCCGGTCAGGGTCACCGACGTCGACACGATGCGCTCGGGCTGGGCGGGGATCTCCACCTCCTCGGTCTCACCGGTGGGGGTGCCGTCGTCGACGCCGATCGAGTCGACGGTGCGCGGCCACTCGCCGTCGCTCTGGGACGCGGCGGAGGTGTCGGTGCTGTCGGAGCCGTCGGACGAGCTGCTGTCGTCGCTGTCGTCGGAGCAGGCGGCCATGGCGAACACGAGGCCGGAGACGACGACGGCGCCGGCGATCCGGCGGCGCATGGTGGGCAGATGAGACATGTGATTCTCTCCTCGAGAATACGAAAGGGTGGTTACGCTCAGTAATCGTATCGGCACCGCCCGTCCACCGGTAGGGGGTATGTCAGGTGATGCTAACCTCGTGGCGAAGCGGTTCGACCGCCACCCCCGCACCCAACGTGAGGAGCACTTCGCCGTGCCACGAATCAGCCGCGACACCGACATCTACCCGATCACGATGCGCGAGCTGGAGGTGCTCGGGGTCGAGGACGTCTCCCCGAACATGCGCCGCATCGTCTTCGGTGGTGAGGGGCTGCGCGCCCATGAGCGCGACGGTGAGACCGTGCCGGCCATCGTCTCCGACGGTTTCGACGACGACATGCGGATGATCTTCCCCCACCCGGAGACCGCCGAGCGTCCCTACCCGGTGTCGCTGGGCGACGGCCGCCTGGACTGGACCGCCGAGGTCAACGAGCTCTTCCGTACCTACACGGTGCGCCGCTGGTCGCCGGACGCCGGGGAGCACGGCGAACTCGTCGTGGACTTCGCCCGTCACGGCGCGGGCCTGGCGGAGGGGTGGTCGTCCACCGCGGGCGTCGGCGACAAGGTGTACGCCGCCGGCCCGAAGAACTGCGCCTCGCTGCCGGTCCACACCGACTGGCTGCTGCTCGTCGGCGACGAGACCGCCCTGCCGGCGATCGGCCGCTGCCTGGAGGAGGTGCCCGCCGGGCACCGCGTGCTCGCCATCGTGGAGGTCCCGGACCAGGCCGACATCCAGGAGGACCTGGGTCAGGTGGCCTGCGCGGACACCCTGGACCTGCGCTGGGTCGTGCGCGCCGAGGGCGGGGACTTCACCGCGGAGGTCGACGCCCTGGCGTCCGGCGACACCGCACTGCCGGAGGGCACGCCCTTCGTGTGGGCCGGTGGTGAGGCCGGACGGCTGAAGAAGGTCCGTTCCTTCATCAAGACCGCCGGGGTGCCGCGCGAGCACGTGCAGGTCACCGGCTACTGGCGCAAGGTCGACGCCCCGCAGCCGGCCGCCCAGGAAGAGGGCAACGGCGAGGCGGGGGAGGACGCGACCGGTGCCGCCGCAGCCGAGGCACCGTCGTCGAGCATCTCCGTGCTCATGCAGCTCCACGAGCTCACCGAGATCGCGCCGGGCCTGGCACTGCAGGCGGCTGCACGGCTGGGCCTGTTCGAGGCCGTCGACGTGGCTGCCGAGGCGGCGGGCGGACCGGCGGCGCCCCTCGCCGAGGTCGCCGGCGCGACCGGGGTGGACCCGGACCGGCTCCTGCGTTTCCTGCGCTACCTGCAGTCGCTCGACCTGCTCACCATCGTCGGTGACGCTGAAGACGCTGCGACCCCTACCGTGCAGCTGACGACCCTGGGCAACGAGCTCGCCGACCCGGAGGGTGTCGTCGCCCGTCTGACCGGGCCGGGGGCGGTCCAGTCGCTGGCCTGGCTGCACCTCGACGAGACGCTGCGCACCGGCACGCCGGCAGCCGTCGGCTCGCGCGGGGCCGACTGGGCGTCCGTCCGGGCCGAGAAACCCGCCCTGGGCGAGACCCTCGCCGACGGCGAGGCCACCCGCGCCCAGTGGGTCGCCCCGGCGCTGGCGAAGAAGCTGGACGCACTGCCCGGCGGTGCGCCGACGCACGTCGCCGTGGCCGGAGCGTCCGAGGGCGTGGCCGCCGCGGTGTACGCAGACGAGCTCGTCCGCGCCCGTGGCGACCTCAACGTCACGGTGCTCGACCTGCAGGAGTCACAGGACGCCTCGCACGAACGGGTGCTGCGCGAGGTCGCCATCTCGCGCCGGGACCGCGTCGAGGTGCGGGACTGGGCGGAAGGCACCGGGGACGCTGGAAGTGCGCCGGACGCGCCGGGCGTCCTGATCCTGTTGGACCCCTTCGCACTGCGCACCGCGCAGGACGTCCCGACGTTGCTCGCCGAGGCGGCCTCGATCGTCGGGCCGTCCGGCAGTGTCGTGGTCGTCACCCGGCTGCTCGCCGAGAGCGGGGAGGAGGACCACGACTACGAGGAGGACCTGACCCGCATGCTCGTTGACGGGCACCGTCTGCCCACGGCCCGTGACCTGGCGTCCGCGGTGGCGGAGGCGGGTCTCACCGGGGTGGCGGACATGCCGGTCGGGTGGGGTAGCCACGCCGTGGTCGTCGCCGGAAAGTGACCTGCGACACCGGCTTCCGGGAGCAGTGAAGGCTCAGGTACGCTGGGGAGGTCTGAGCAATTATAACGAGTTATCCCGTCAACACGGGAAGGTGGAGCTGGGAACCGTGGCCTTGATCGTGCAGAAGTACGGCGGATCGTCGTTGGAGAGCGCCGAACGTATCCGGCGCGTGGCGCAGCGCATCGTGGAGACCAAGAAGCAGGGCCACGACGTGGTCGTGGTCTGCTCCGCGATGGGTGACACCACCGACGACCTGCTCGACCTGGCGAACCAGGTCAACCCGGTGCCGCCGGGCCGTGAGATGGACATGCTGCTCACCGCCGGTGAGCGCATCTCCAACTCCCTGGTGGCCATGGCCATCGACTCCTTCGGCGCCGAGGCGCAGTCCTTCACCGGCTCCCAGGCCGGGGTGATCACCACGGAGCGTCACGGCAACGCCCGCATCGTGGACGTGACCCCGGGCCGGGTGCGCGAGGCGCTGGACGAGGGAAAGATCTGCCTCGTCGCCGGCTTCCAGGGCGTCAACCGGGAGACCCGGGACATCACCACCCTGGGCCGTGGTGGCTCGGACACCACCGCCGTGGCGCTTGCCGCCGCACTGAAGGCCGACGTGTGCGAGATCTACTCCGACGTCGACGGCGTGTACACCGCCGACCCGCGCATCGTGCCCAACGCCAAGCGGCTGGACACCATCTCCTTCGACGAGATGCTGGAGATGGCCGCCGTCGGCGCCAAGATCCTGATGCTGCGGTGCGTGGAGTACGCCCGCGCCTTCAACGTCCCGATCCGTGTCCGTTCATCATTCAGCAACGAAACCGGCACCCTGGTGTCCGGCTCTTTGGAGGATATCCCCGTGGAAGAAGCAGTCCTTACCGGTGTCGCCCACGACCGTTCCGAGGCGAAGGTCACCGTGCTCGGCATCCCCGACAAGCCGGGCGAGGCCGCCCGCGTGTTCCGCACCCTGGCGGACGCGGAGATCAACATCGACATGGTGCTGCAGAACGTGTCGTCGCTGGCGGACAACCTGACCGACATCACCTTCACCTGCCCGCGGGAGGACGCACCGCGCGCCGTGGAGCTGCTCAAGGGCCTGCAGGGCGCCGAGGAGCACCAGAAGTTCGGGCAGCTGCTGTTCGACGACCAGGTCGGCAAGGTGTCGCTGGTGGGTGCGGGCATGAAGTCGCACCCCGGCGTGACCGCGGACTTCTGCGAGGCGCTGCGCGACGCTGGCATCAACATCGAGCTGATCTCCACCTCGGAGATCCGTATCTCCGTGCTGATCCGCGACACCGACCTCGACGCGGCCGTGGCCGCCCTGCACGAGCGTTTCAAGCTCGGTGGCGAGGAGACCGCCACCGTCTACGCCGGCACCGGCCGGTAGAAGGGACACCGAGAAAACCATGACCACCCTCGCGATTGTGGGCGCCACCGGCCAGGTCGGCCGCGTGATGCGTGACATCCTGGAGAACCGTCCGGCCGTGCTGGAGAAGCTGGACTCGGTGCGTTTCTTCGCCTCGGCCCGCTCGGCGGGCACCGAGATCGAGTTCAACGGCGGACGTGTCGTCGTCGAGGACGTCGAGGCGACCTCGACGGAGGACCTGCGTGGCATCGACGTGGCCCTGTTCTCCGCCGGTGGTGCGACGTCCAAGGTGCAGGCCCCGCGTTTCGTGGAGGCCGGCGCCACCGTGGTGGACAACTCCTCGGCGTGGCGTAAGGATCCGGAGGTCCCGCTGATCGTCTCGGAGGTCAACCCGGACGACGCGAAGGACGTGCCGAAGGGCATCATCGCCAACCCGAACTGCACCACCATGGCGGCGATGCCGGTGCTGGGTGCCCTGCACGGTGTGGCCGGTCTGAAGCGCCTGCACGTGTCGAGCTACCAGGCGGTGTCCGGTTCGGGTCTGGCCGGGGTGAAGGCCCTGGCCGACCAGGTGCGGGCCAACCTGGAGGTGCTGGAGAACCTGGCGACCGACGGGTCGGCGCTGCAGGTCGAGGACTTCGGCCCGTACGTGGCCCCGATCGCCTTCAACGCGCTGCCGATGGCCGGCAGCATCGTGGACGACGGCTCCGGGGAGACCGACGAGGAGCAGAAGCTGCGCAATGAGTCGCGCAAGATCCTGCACATCCCGGAGCTTCCCGTGGCCGGCACCTGCGTGCGTGTTCCGGTGTTCACCGGGCACACGATGACGGTGCACGCGGAGTTCGATTCCGCGATCACCCCGGAGCGTGCCGAGGAGGTCCTGTCCGCGGCGCCGGGTGTGGAGCTGACGGACGTGCCGACGCCGTTGGCTGCCGCGGGTGTGGACCCGTCCCTGGTGGGGCGTATCCGCCAGGACCAGTCGGTGGAGGACGGCCGTGGCCTGGTCCTCGTGGTCTCCGGTGACAACCTGCGCAAGGGCGCGGCGTTGAACACGATCCAGATCGCGGAGCTGCTGCTCTAGCGGTTCTCGTCCCGCACGTCGGGGCCGGTGAGCCTGTGCCGGTGCATTCCTCCTCTCGAGGAGGGTGCACCGGCGCAGGCTTTTGTTTCCTCGCAGGTCAGTGACACCGTGGAAGCCGCTAATGTGACGCATGCTACCGTGTTTCCCGTCCAACTTATGTGATCACAGATTTCACGAGTGCCGGGCCGCCAAAACCTGGGGAACACCACCCCAGCACACTGCACCACAGCGACAACCTGTCCGCAGCTGGCGTCCCGGCACCGGATAGGGAGAGC
>NZ_JBQSWV010000022.1:0-56519 GCF_052377495.1 Corynebacterium sp. AOP36-E1-14 | reverse complement strand
CCTTTATGTGGGTTGTCGTCGGTTGGAGAGGTGTGAGGCTCCACATGGGCGCAGCCCTGACCGCGGACCGTAGGCGGGGTCACCGGTGTTGTCAACGGTTCCGGCTGGGGACAAGCCCCCGGCCCGGTAGACGTTGCAGAGGCGTCTATCAGTGTCCCGTGTCCGGCCATACCGCCGGGGGTAGGGGTACGTGGAAAGCCTGCGCTCAGGCGCAGGTCATACTTCCGGAGATGGTCAGGGCTGCGCCGGGACCTGCGGCTAGCCCTGCACCGCCGGGTTGTAGCGCAGCGAGTTGCGCTGGAACTCGATCTCCCCACCCAGCCGGATCCCCGGGGCCAGACGCCCCTCGTCGCGGGCGACGGTCAGCTTCTCGAGCACCTGTGCCTTCAGGTCGGCGGGGCTCAGGGTGTTGATGAAGATCTTCGTCCCGCCCTCGAACCCGGCCATCGTCGAATCACGCCACTTGATCATGATCCGCCACGGCATCGGCACGTCCACGTCCAACGGCCGGTGCAGCCACTCCTCGTTCGAGGGCATGTGAGGCCCGGCCGCCACATGGCAGGCGTGGACGAGGTCGGCCACCGCGTCGCGCTCCTCGACACTGATGAGCCACGGCTCGGTGGTCCCCGAGCGGGAGAACACCTCCAGGGTCGGCCAGCGGTGCCCGAAACCGGCGAAGGCGACGGCATGGTCGTTCTCGGCGACGATGAGGTTGTGGTGCCCGGCGTAGTCCACCGCCCACTGGTTGTACATGTTCGGGTTCGCCCGCACCTGGGCGATCTCCGTCTCGTTCTGCAGCCCGTGCTCGTCGATGGCCACCAGCTGCTTGTGCAGGTGCTCGATCGAGGCACCGGCGGGCTCCAGCCAGTTCTGGAACGCCGCGACGTAGCGCACGTACGGGTTGGCGCGGTACAGCCGGTCCATCGCGTCCACGGTGAAGGCGATGTAGAGCCGGTGGTCCGACCAGCTCATCTCACCGGAGCTGAGGAGCTGGTCGCTGCGGGTGGCCCCGGGGACGTAGTGGTCGCGGGCGAGGATGATGTCGTGTCCGCCGCCGAACAACGGCCCGCCGAGCTCGTTGACGCTCTGCACCGCCCGCTCCTCGGTGAACAGGGCGTCGATCTCGGACGCGGGACGTCCCGCCGCGGCCAGGCGGATGCGCAGCAGCTGCTCGACGTGGGCGCGTCCCTCCGGCTCGGCGAGGTACTCCGCCATGTGCCGGGCGGCCGTGGCGTCCATCCGGTGGCCGTAGTTCACCAGCCAGTAGTCGTAGGTGAGGATCTCGTAGAGGTTCGCCACCCGCCGAAACAGCGGGTCCGTCGCCTCCAGCTGCGAGACCGTGAGGCCGCGCAGGATCCGGGGGTCACCGTTGTCGTCGATGACCATGCGGGCCTTCTCCGGGGTGGTGCGCAGCAGGTTGGCGATGCCGAAGTCCGTCTGCGTGTCCCGGTTGGCGTCGTTGACCTCGACGATCTCCTCGGGACGTTCCCGGACGGGACGGTGGCCGCGGCTGGGCACGGTCCAGACCTCGGTCCCGGAGAACGGGTTGACCTGTTTGATGGTGCCGTCGGGCAACGTGGTCAACGGAGGTACCGGTGCGGGGGAGATGGGGGAGTGGCCGATCACAGTTACCCAACAGTAGTCGGTCAGACCCTGGCAGTGGGAGCGAGTCAGTGCTTTACTGGTGCCCATGCCTCAGATCGTGTTCAAGATCCTTTCCACCGCCGATCAGCGCGACAGCATCGTCGACGACATCCGGCACCTGGTCGACCTCAACTCCGAGTCGCTGACCGCCGACCTGCAGGTGGCCACCGGCACCGGGGGAGACGCCAGCCTCGAGGAGGTGTGGCAGGACTACGGTTTCGCCGACGCCGCCGACACCACCCCCGAACCGGCGACGGTGACCCTGGACGTCACCCGCTGTGAGGGCAGCATCAGCGCGCTGACCGCCCGCCTGTCCGAGGTGCTGGTCAGCCGCGACAAGCAGCCCGCCGAACAGCTCTTCCAGCAGGTGCTGGACGACCCGGGCACCCCCCGTGTGCCCTGGCACGTCGACATCCGTCCCTGAAACAGGTCGGGGACGCGCGGAGGGGGTCAGTCCAGGATGCTGGACAGGAAGGAGCGGGTGCGCTCCTCCTGGGGGTCGGTGATGACCTGGCGCGCCACACCGTGCTCCACGATGCGTCCGCCGTCCATGAACGCCACGTGGTCGGCGACCTCGCGCGCGAAGCCCATCTCGTGGGTGACGACGAGCATCGTCATGCCGTCGTCGGCGAGACGGCGCATCACGTTGAGCACCTCACCGACGAGCTCGGGGTCCAGGGCGGACGTCGGCTCGTCGAAGAGCATCAGCTTCGGCTTCATCGCCAGTGCGCGGGCGATGGCGACCCGCTGCTGCTGACCGCCGGAGAGCTGCACCGGCCACGCCTCGGCCTTGTCGGACAGCCCGACCATCTCGAGCAGCTCCCGGGCGGTGGCCTCGGCCTCCGCCTTCGGCACGCCCTTCACCTTCACCGGTGCCTCGATGATGTTGGCGAGCACCGTGCGGTGGGTGAACAGGTTGAACTGCTGGAAGACCATGCCGATGTCGGCGCGCTGACGCGACGCCTCGCGCTCGGAGATCTGGTGCAGCCGACCGTTGCGCTCCTGGTAGCCGATGAGGTCGCCGTTGACCTCGATGCGTCCGGCGTCGATGCTCTCCAGGTGGTTCACGCAGCGCAGCAGCGTGGACTTGCCGGAGCCGGACGGCCCGATCAGGCAGGTCACGCCGCCGGTGGGGACCTCCAGGTCGATGCCCTTGAGGACGTCGAGGCGACCGTAGCGCTTCCAGACGTCCTTCACGGCGATCATCGGGGTGTCGGTGCTCATCGGCCGTTCTCCTTGTTGTCTCGGCTGTTCCTGTTGTTTCGTTCGCTGCCCGGGTCCTCGACCGTGATGTTCAGCGGGGGCAGGCCCTCCGCGTCGGTCAGCGCGGCGAGCTGGCGGCTCGTCAGCGCACGGGAGGAACCCCGGGAGTAGTAGCGCTCCAGGTAGTGTTGTCCGACCATGAGGATCGAGGTGATCACCAGGTACCACGTGGCGGCGACGAGCAGCATCGGCACCGGTTCGAACATGGCGTAGGCGATGTCCATCGACCGGCCGTAGAGCTCACCGGCGTAGGGCAGTGCGATGACCAGCGAGGTGGTCTTCAGCAGGCTGATCAGCTCATTGCCCGTCGGCGGGATGATGATGCGCATCGCCTGCGGCAGCACGGTGCGACGCATGTTCTGCCACCAGGTCATACCCAGCGCCTTGGACGCCTCGGACTGGCCCTCGGGCACCGCCTGGATGCCGGCACGCACGATCTCGGCCATGTAGGCGGACTCGTTGAGGCCCAGGCCGATGACCGCCAGCCAGAACATGTTGCTCAGCAGCGAACTGAGTTCGATCTCGGCGAAGCCCACGCTGACCGTCTGGTAGATCGAGGACAGCAGACCCCAGAACACCAGCTGGACGTACACCGGGGTGCCGCGGAAGATCCACAGGTACAGCCAGGCGATGCCGCTGGTCACCGGGTTCGGTGACATGCGCAGCACGGCGAGCACGGCACCGAGGACCACGCCGACGATCATCGCCAGCACGGTCAGCGCCATGGTGTGCACCGCGGCCTCGGCGATCCGGGTGTCGAAGAGGTAGGACGCGTAGGTGTCCCACCCGTAGGCGTCGTTGTGCGCCGCGCTCCACAGGAACACGGCGAGCAGGACGAGCAGGACGACGGACGCGACGATGCGTCCCGGGTGGCGCAGCGGGACGACGTCGTTGTCGGTCGGTCGGGTCCGTTCCTGGGCCCTGGAGTGGTCGCTCATCAGGAGGCTCCTTCTTCGGCGGTGGCGGCGGCGGGCAGGTCGACGTCCTGCGTGTTGACGGTGACGGCGTCGATCGCGCCGTCGGTGAGGCCCCAGGGGCCGAGGATGTCGTCGTACTGGCCCGAGGTGATCAGGTACTCGAGGGCGGCGGCGAAGGCGGGCACCAGGTCCGACTCCTTGGCGAAGGCCCAGCCGAACGGGGTGGTGTCGAAGGCGTCGCCGGCGGGGACGAGCTTGCCCTCCGACAGGCGGATCGCGTAGTCGGTCACCGCGGAGTCCGAACTCAGTGCATCCGCCTTCTCCAGGGCCGTGGCGTTCGCGGCGGCGTTGGCGGACTCGTACACCAGCTTGTTGATCGCCGGACGGCCGTCGGCGACACACTCGTCGGACTTGACCTGCACGTCGTCGGTGTCGGAGTAGGTGCCCTTCTGCACGGCCACGGTGAGCCCGCAGGCGTCCGCCGGGTCCACGGTCTTGCCCGGGGTGGTGGCCCAGGTGATGCCCGAGGTGTAGAAGTCCACGAAGTCGTACGAGTTCCGGCGGTCCTCGGTGTCGGAGAACCCGGAGGTGCCCACGCCCACCGTCCCGGCGGAGATCGACGGCAGGATCAGGTTGAAGTCCTGCTGCTGGAAGCCGACGTCGAGCCCGAGGACGGCGCCGGCGGCACGGACGAGGTCGATCTCGAAACCGATGATCTCGCCGGACGGGTCCTTGAACTGGTTCGGTGGGAATGTCGGGTTGGTCGAGGCCGAGATGCGTCCGGAGTCGCGGTACTCCTGAGGGAGCAGCTCCTGGAGTTCGGGGACGGGTTCGGGCAGGGTGTCTACCCAGCCCTCCGGGTTTCCGGACTCCTCGTTGGTGACGCAGGCCACCAGAGACGTCGAGAGCATCAGGGCCCCCAGGACCGAGCCGACACTGCGGGCGATAAAGCCCGGTCGCGGAACGGGAAGGGGTGTCATGGGTGGAAGTATATCGGCGACGGATTCTGTTAGTCTCGGGGGCCATGAACTCCCTCGTCGAAGACTATCTCAACGACATCATGGACCGGGTGCGCGACGAGGACGGTGGCGCGGTCGCCGACTACATCCCCGAACTCGCCAAGGCAGACCCCACGCCGCTGGCGATCGCGATGTGCACGAACCAGGGGTGGATCTACAGCGTCGGCGACGACGAACGCGAGTTCACCATCCAGTCGATCTCCAAGCCCTTCGCCTACGCCGCCGCACTCCAGGACTGCGGGGTGGAGAAGGTGCTGGAGACGGTGGGGATGGAGCCCTCCGGTGAGGCCTTCAACGAGCTCTCCTTGGACGGGAAGACGCACCGTCCGGTCAACCCGATGATCAACGCCGGGGCCATCGCCGTCAACCAGCTGATCAACGGTGAGGACTCCTCGGTCGAGGACCGGGTCGACGTGATCGTCGAGTACTTCTCCCGGCTCGCCGGGCGGCAGCTCACCGTGGACGAGGACGTGACGGCCTCGGAGACGGGCTCCGCCGACCGCAACCTGGCGTTGGCCCACATGCTGCGCAGCTACGACGTGATCAGTGACCGTGCGGAGGACGCCGTGGCGAGCTACACCCGGCAGTGCTCGATCCGGGTCACGGTGAAGGACCTCGCGGTGATGGGGGCCACCCTGGCCCTCGGAGGCGTGCAGCCGCTCACCGGCGAGAGGATCCTGGAGCCGCTGGTGTGCCGGCAGGTGCAGGCCGTCATGGCGTCCGCCGGGATGTACGACGGGGCGGGCAAGTGGATGGCGGGCGTGGGCATCCCGGCGAAGTCCGGGGTGGCCGGGGGACTGATGGGGACACTGCCCGGACAGCTCGGCATCGCGACGTTCTCGCCGCAGCTGGACGAATCCGGCAACAGCGTGCGCGGGGCGAAGATCTTCCGGGCCCTCTCGGAGGACATGGGCCTGCACCTGATGTCGGCGGTGACGCGCAAGGGCAGTTCGGTGCGCGGCGTGCGTACCCGCGGGCGCAGCACGATCTTCCGGCTGCAGGGTGGTCTGGACTTCTCCGGTGCCGAGGAGTTCCTCATGGAGACCGAGCACCAGGACATCTCCACCCCGCGGGTCATCATCGACGCCCGTCGGGTGACCGAGAGCAACCCGGTGGGTCGCCGCATGGTGAAGGAGGGGCTGCGCCGCATCCGCGAGACGGGGAAGAAGGTCGCGGTCGTCGACCCGAACAACGTCCTCGGTAAGAGGCGGTTCGAGGACGGGACGACGGTGGCCACCACCGCGGCCGAGATCGTCGACCCCGACGAGGATTAGGGGAGCAGCGAGGAGGCTGCTGCCCCGAGGTCGCCGATCAGCCCGAAGGGCGACGACAGGAGCGACCCGACGATGAAGATGGCATTGGACGCGTAGGCGCCGGACGTCTCGATTGCTTCGGCGATGGGAAGGTCCACGGCTGTTTCCTCCTGGGTGGGGTGTGGCGCCGGGACCGTCCCGACAGTTTCACTGGACAACCTACCGTATGGTGGGCCGCGGTACCATCCGGGGTATGACGGACCGGTTCACCGCGGATCCACGCCTAGGCCACCCGCTGCTCGCCGGAAACCACGACGCCGCGCACCCCATGCGCGCCAAGGCGCTGGCCGGGCACCCCAGGTTCCTGCGGGCCTTCGACACCGTCGCCGCGGCGACGACGCTGAAGATCGAGGGTCGACGGGCGGTGGTCAACCACTTCCCGTACGACCGCGACCACACCGAGCCCGACCGTCACGTGCTCGTGCGGGCCGCTGCGGGCCGCTGCGGGCCCCTGCAGGCCGGGCAGCAGAAGACCCCGCCGGTCGATCTCGACCGGCGGGGTCATGATGGTGCCCTGGGTGGGACTCGAACCCACACGCCCGAAGACACTGCATTTTGAGTGCAGCGCGTCTGCCAATTCCGCCACCAGGGCCAACAAACGGAGATGATACGGGAGGGTCGTCGCACCCGACAACACCGGGGTGGCGGCGGGTGCGACCGGCTCACCGTCCTGCGGGTTCACCGTCCAGTACACACTGGATCAGGTCGCCGTAGTAGGTGACGAAGGCCTCGACGTCGGCGTCGTGGAAGTACTCCTGGGTGACGAGCCGGCGCATCAACGCCAGGCCGATCACCATCGACATCGCCGCCTCTGCCCGCATCTCCGGGTCGGCGCCGGAGTCCGAGCCGGTCTCGGCGGCCACCCGTTCCAGGACGGGGGCGACGACCTGCTGGCGGAAGACCCGTCCGAGGGTGTCGACGATGTGCCGGTTGCCGCCGGCGTCGGCGAGTTTGCGCACCAGCGAGTTCGGGCTGTCGTCGGCGGAGGTCACCGCCAGCCGTGCCAGGTGGGTGCCCATCTGCGTGAAGGGGACGTTCTCCAGACGCGCGGCGGCCTCGGTGAAGTCCAGCTGCGCCTCGTAGAGGTTCTCCTTCGTTCCGTAGTACTTGATGATCAGCGGGGCACTGACACCGACCTCGGTGGCGATGTCCTTGAGTGACACCTCGCTGTAGGGGCGCTTGTTGAAGGCGTTCTTCGCGCACTCCAGGATGTACACCCGGGTCTCCTCGGCACGACGCCGGGCCGACGACTGCTGTTCGGTCGCCGGTTCAGTCGCCGGTTCTTCCGGGACGCTCTCTGTCTGGTCACTCATGGCGACTAGAATAGCCCGGGCACGACACCGACTGCGGCAGCAACCACGAGAAGTGTGTCCGGCGGCGTGAAAAGAACACGTCACGGACATGCAGGAAGGTCACATGACAGACAACCCCGGGGACGAGCGCCCCACCCTCCTGTTGCTCGACGGACACTCCCTGGCCTTCCGGGCGTTCTACGCCCTGCCGGCACAGAACTTCTCCACGACCGGGGGCCAGTACACCAACGCCGTCTACGGCTTCCTCGGCATGTTCCTGGGGCTGATGGAGGCAGAACGGCCGACACACGTCGCCGCGGCCTTCGACCTCTCCGGTCCGACGTTCCGGGAGAAGGACCTCCCGGAGTACAAGGCGCAGCGTCCGCCGGCACCCGAGGAGTTCCACGGGCAGGTCGAGCTGATCCAGGAGGCGTTGCAGTCCCTCGGCGTCCGGACGCTGACGAAGGAGGCCTACGAGGCCGACGACATCATCGCCACCCTGTCCTGCCGGGGCACCGAGGCGGGCATGCGCACGGTGATCTGCACCGGCGACCGCGACAGCCTGCAGCTCGTCAACGACGACGTCACCGTCCTCTACACCCTGCGCGGCGTCTCCGAACTCGACCGGTTCACCCCTGCGCGCGTGGAGGAGAAGTACGGGGTTACCCCCACCCAGTACCCCGACCTGGCCTCGCTGCGTGGCGACACCTCAGACAACATGCCCGGGGTGCCGGGGGTGGGCCCCAAGACCGCCCAGAAGTGGATCACGAAGTACGGCAGCCTGGACGCGGTGATCGACCACATCGACGACTTCGGCGGCAAGGTCGGCGACGCCCTGCGCGACAACATCGACAACGTCGTGCTGGCCCGCAAGGTCACCGAGATGGTCCGCGACCTCGACCTCGGGGACCTCAACGGCGACGGTGGGAAGCTCTCAGCGCTGCGTCCCGGACACGTGGACGCCTCCGAGGCGATCGACCTGTTCGACACCCTGCAGTTCGGCAACAACCTGCGCAACCGCACCTTCCGCACCATGGGCATCGAGTTCGAGGACGGTGCGGCGTCCGAACTCGCCGTCGACACCGTCGACGACGGCAAGCTCGCCAAGTGGCTCACCGAGCGCGCCGGCTGGAAGGACGGCCGCAACCCCGGCGACGCGTCCACCAACCGTCCGCTCGTCGTCGAGGTGACCGGAACCGGGACGCCGTTCGGCGGCAACGCCGCGCGCGTCGTCCTGCTCGACCCGGAAGCCGGCGAGGACGGCGTCCTGCACGCCGTGGACATCGACCTGACAGACCAGGACCCGAAGGACGAGGCGGCACTCACCGCCTGGCTCGCGGACGTCTCCGCCGCCAAGTGGCTGCACGACTCCAAACGGGCCTGGCACATGCTCCACGGCTCCGGTCTGGAACTCGACGGCGTGGAGCACGACACCGCGCTCGCCGCCTACCTCCTGCGTCCGGACGTGCGCTCCACCGGGCTGGCGGACGTCCTGCAGCGCCACGTCGGACACGAGCTCGCCGAGGACGCCGCCGGCGGCGTGCGCGCACAGGCCGTGCTCGACCTGGTGACCTCGCTGACCCCGGAGCTCGCCGGGATCGGCGCGATGGAGCTCTACCTCGACCTCGAGGTGCCGCTGGCCACCGTCCTGGCGCGCATGGAGAGCCACGGCATTTCCGTGGACCGTGACTCGCTGCAGGAACTCTCCGACAACTACGGTGACCGCATCACCGAGGAGGTCACCGCCGCCCGCGAGATCGCCGGCGACGAGTCGCTCAACCTCTCCAGCCCCAAGCAGCTGCAGAAGGTGCTCTTCGAGGACTTCGGCCTGCCCACCACCAAGAAGACCAAGACCGGGTACTCCACCGCCGCCGGCGAGCTGGAGAAGCTCACCGCCCAGACCGGGCACCCCTTCCTGTCGCACCTGATGGCCCACCGCGAGTACCAGAAGATGAAGACCACCATCGACGGACTCATCGAGGCCACCGCCGACGACGGACGCATCCACACCACCTTCAACCAGCGCGGTGCCGCCACGGGCCGGCTGTCCTCGGCTGAACCGAACCTGCAGAACATCCCGGTGCGTACCGAGGCAGGACGCCACATCCGCGGCGCCTTCCGCGTCGGCGCGGGCTACACCACGCTGCTGACCGCCGACTACTCGCAGATCGAGATGCGTGTCATGGCGCACCTCTCCGAGGACCCCGGCCTGATCGAGGCCTACCGCAACGGTGAGGACCTGCACAACTACGTGGGCTCCAAGGTCTTCGACGTGCCCGTCGACGAGGTCACCCCGGAACTGCGTCGCCGGGTGAAGGCGATGAGCTACGGGCTGGTCTACGGGCTCAGCGCCTTCGGCCTGTCCCAGCAGCTCAACATCGCCGCCGGTGAGGCGAAGAAGATCATGGACACCTACTTCGAGCGCTTCGGCGGAGTGAAGGACTACCTCGACACCGTGGTCGAACGGGCCAAGGAGGTCGGCTACACCGAGACGCTCTACGGGCGACGTCGCTACCTGCCGGAGCTCAACTCCAGCAACCGGGTGGCGCGCGACAACGCCGAACGCGCCGCGCTGAACGCGCCGATCCAGGGCACCGCCGCCGACATCATCAAGCGGGCGATGCTGCGCGTCGACCGGGAGATGACACGGCGCGGCATGCGGTCACGTGTGCTGCTGCAGGTGCACGACGAGCTCGTCGTCGAGGTCGTCGACGGCGAGCTCGAGGAGATGACTGCGCTGCTGCAGGAGCAGATGGACGGGGCGGCCGAACTGCGCGTCCCGCTGGACGTCTCCACCGGGACCGGGGAGAACTGGGAGGCCGCCGGGCACTGAGTCCGGTCTAGGAGGTACGTGATGCGTTCGCCCGCATGCGGCGACGCTTCGTGACCTGCTCGGCGATGACCATCGCAGCGACGACTGCGGCGCCGAGGACGAACAGCAGGACGGCGGTGCCGACCTGGTCGCCGGGGGCCTGCAGGCTGGAGTCGTCGTCCTGCCAGGGCCACAGGGCGCGCAGTGAACCGAGCAGCATGCCTGTCATGGTGAACAGGCTCAGTGTGCGGTGCTTGGTCAGCAGGTGCTCCATGACACGGACGAAGAGCACCAGGCCGGTCAGGGCGCCGAGACCGAAGACCAGGATGTAGGTGATGTCCAGTTCGCTCACCGCGGTCAGCGTGGCGGAGTAGATGCCGATGGCGTAGAGGAAGAAGGAGCCGGAGACGCCGGGCAGGATCAGGGCGCACACGGCGATCGCGGCGGCGATGAACACCAGGAACAGGTTCGGGTCGTTGTTCGTCGACGAGGAGAACCCGGTGGCGATGAAGGTGAACAGTGCGCCGACGATGAACAGCGGCACGGCCACGGGGAGCCGACGTTTCAGGTCGGCGGTGTCGATCAGCAGGATCGGCACGACCACGGACACGGCGACCATGCCCAGGAAGAGGCTCTTGGCGGGGATCGGGTGGTCCTCGACGAACGTGCCGAGGATGCCGGCCAGTGCGAAGACCATGGCGACCATGCCGATGGCCATCGGGATGAGCATTGTCCAGTCCACGGACTTGATCTTCCGGATCCCCGCCGGGCGGTCCGTGGCGAAGGCCTTCAGGCCGTCGAGCAGTCGGTTGGCGTTGTACAGCACGCGCTCGTACACGCCGGTGACCAGGGCCACGGTGCCGCCGGAGATGCCCGGGACGAGCTCGGCGGAGCCGATGAGGCCGCCGCGGAGCGCGTTGAGGACGACGGCCCCCGGTGTGAAGGGGGTGTTCTCGAAGGCGGGGCGCCGCGAGGTCGCGTGCTCGGCAGGGTGCTCGGCGGCGTTCTCGGCGGAGTGCCCGGTGCCGGGTGAGGTTTCGTTCATGGGCGTCATCGTATCCGGATGATGTGTGGGGTGGTGAAAAGTCCGAAGCGGCCCGCGTGTCAGCCCACCGTCGACCCAGGGGCGGGGCAGGACCTAGGATGGGTGACCGTGATCACTCCAGGCGACTCCACCGGCACGCACCACGAACTCAGGCTGGGCTACTGGCCAGGGGAGGGCATCGGCCCGGAGATCGTGGCCCCCACCGTCACCGCCACGACCACCGCGCTGCGTCACCACGGCGGCGTCTCCGTGC
This sequence comes from Corynebacterium sp. AOP36-E1-14, assembly GCF_052377495.1. Lineage (NCBI taxonomy): Bacteria > Bacillati > Actinomycetota > Actinomycetes > Mycobacteriales > Corynebacteriaceae > Corynebacterium > Corynebacterium sp. AOP36-E1-14. The sequence continues at coordinate 44,961 of NZ_JBQSWV010000022.1, read as the reverse complement.
GCTGGGTGCCCCTGCTGCTCGGCCGGGAGGCCTTCGGGCAGGCCGGCAGGATCCTTCCGGAACAGACCTGGGAGACGGTCGCCGGACTGGACGGCTGGGTGCTCGGCCCGCACGACAACGCGTCCTACCCGCCGGAGGCGCGCGAGCAGCAGAACCCCTCCGCCGCCCTGCGGGTGCGCGCCCAGCTGTGGGCGAACGTGCGACCGGTGCGCGGGCTGCCCGGGGCGGTGGCGCCCGACCTGGACGTGGTCGTCGTCCGGGAGAACACCGAGGGGCTCTACGCCGACCGCAACATGTACGCCGGCTCCGGTGACGTGATGGTCACCGAGGACGTCGCCCTGGCCATCGGAACCTTCACGCGCCAGGGCGTGCGCCGGATCGTCCGGCACGCAGGACGCGTCGCTGCCGCGCGCGGCGGCGTCCTCACGGTCGCGCACAAGGCGAACGTCCTGGCCAGGACGTCCGGGATGTACCTGGAGGAGGCCGAGGCGATGGCGGACGAGACCGGGGTGCGGTTGCTCCCGGTGCACATCGACGCCTTGTGCGCCGACCTGGTGGTCAACCCCGGGCGTCACCGCACGATCGTGGCGGAGAACATGTTCGGCGACATCCTCTCCGACCTCACCGCGGCCCTCGGTGGCACGCTCGGCGCCGCCGGCAGCGTGAACGCCGGGGACACGGCGGTGATGGCACAGGCCGCGCACGGTTCCGCGCCGGACATCGCGGGGCAGGGCGTGGCGAACCCGGCCGGGCTGATGAACTCGGCGGCGCTGATGCTGCGGCACCTCGGGTACGGGGAGGCCGGCGACGCGCTCGGCGGGGCTGTGCGGCACGCGCTCATGCACGCGCCCACCCCGGATGTGGCGGGAGAGGCCGGAGTGGCTGGAGATGGCTCAGGTGCGGCAGGGGCGGGCACCGAGGAGTTCGCGGAGATGGTATTTGCACAGCTCGGAGGGGTCGTGTAGCCTGCATTCTGTTAACCGTCTGTCCGCAGGCGCGCGACGGTGCCGGGAAGCTGAACGCTGGCGGAACGGTGCCCCCTGTCCATCACTAAGAACAATCCGTCTCGGAGCAACTTCACATATGCCCACCAACAACGTTCCTCAGGTAGCCGTCAACGACATCGGCTCCGCTGAGGATTTCCTCGCCGCCGTCGACGCCACCATCAAGTACTTCAACGACGGTGACATCGTCGAGGGTACCGTCGTCAAGGTCGACCACGACGAGGTCCTGCTTGACATCGGATACAAGACCGAGGGTGTCATCCCCTCCCGCGAGCTGTCCATCAAGCACGATGTCGATCCCGGCGAGGTCGTCGAGGTCGGCGACGAGGTCGACGCCCTGGTCCTCACCAAGGAGGACAAGGAAGGCCGCCTGATCCTGTCCAAGAAGCGCGCACAGTACGAGCGCGCCTGGGGCACCATCGAGGAGCTCAAGGAGAAGGACGAGCCGGTCACCGGTACCGTCATCGAGGTCGTCAAGGGCGGCCTCATCCTGGACATCGGCCTGCGTGGCTTCCTGCCCGCCTCCCTCGTCGAGATGCGTCGCGTCCGCGACCTCCAGCCGTACATCGGCCAGGAGATCGAGGCCAAGATCATCGAGCTGGACAAGCAGCGCAACAACGTCGTGCTGTCGCGTCGCGCATGGCTCGAGCAGACCCAGTCCGAGGTCCGCTCCGAGTTCCTGCACCAGCTGCAGAAGGGCCAGGTCCGCAAGGGCGTCGTGTCCTCCATCGTCAACTTCGGCGCCTTCGTCGATCTCGGCGGTGTCGACGGCCTGGTTCACGTCTCCGAGCTGTCCTGGAAGCACATCGACCACCCGTCCGAGGTCGTCACCGTCGGTGACGAGGTCACCGTCGAGGTGCTCGACGTCGACCTGGACCGCGAGCGCGTGTCCCTGTCGCTGAAGGCCACCCAGGAGGATCCGTGGCGCGTCTTCGCCCGGACCCACGCGATCGGTCAGATCGTCCCGGGCAAGGTCACCAAGCTGGTTCCGTTCGGCGCCTTCGTCCGCGTCGAGGAGGGCATCGAGGGCCTGGTCCACATCTCCGAGCTGGCCGAGCGCCACGTGGATGTCCCGGACCAGATCGTCACCGTCGGCCAGGAGCTCATGGTCAAGGTCATCGACATCGACCTCGAGCGTCGTCGTATCTCCCTGTCGCTGAAGCAGGCCGACGAGGACTTCGCCGAGGAGTTCGACCCGTCCAAGTACGGTATGGCCGACTCCTACGACGAGCAGGGCAACTACATCTTCCCGGAGGGCTTCGACTCGGAGACCAACGAGTGGATGGAAGGCTACGACGAGCAGCGTGAGGCATGGGAGGCCCGGTACGCCGAGTCCGAGCGTCGCCACAAGACCCACGCCGCCCAGATCGAGCGCCACCGCGCCCAGGCCGCCGAGGCTGACGAGGCTGCCGACAACGGCTCCTACTCCAGCAACTCGGACAAGCCGGCCGCCGCCGCCACGGAGGAGACCACCTCCGACGCCGGTTCCCTGGCGTCCGACGAGCAGCTCGCCGCTCTGCGCGAGAAGCTCGCCGGCTCCGGTGAGTAGTACCGTCTCCCAGTAGACGAGTCGGACCCGGCCCACCCCGTATTCGGGGTGGGCCGGGTCTTTTGTGCGTTCAGGGCCTTATGTTTTGACCGGGGATGTTCTACGATGGGTGAGGTGCCGCCCTAACCTTGGGCGGCAGGAACATCCCTCCAGCTCACCAAGGCGGACACCCGATGGCCTCAGCAGCGACAGACACGTCCCGGCACATTCTCGCGGAGGTGGGCGGAGCGGACAACGTCTCGTCGCTCACCTACTGCGCCACCCGACTTCGGTTCGACCTCGTCGACCGGTCGAAGGTCGACATCGACAAACTCGACAGCGACCCCGCCGTGCTCGGCGTGGTGGAGCAGGGGAGTACCGGCCTGCAGGTCGTGATGGGCGGCGGCGTCGCCGACTACTACAACGCCATCGTCCGGGAACCCGGCATGGGTGACGCGGACGCCGAGAGCCGAGCCGCGTCGAAGAAGGAGTACGGGGGAGTCCGCGGCAGGTACGACTGGGTCAACTACTGCTTCGAGTTCCTCTCCGACACCTTCCGCCCCGTGCTGTGGGCGCTGCTCGGTGCCTCCCTGATCATCACCATGCTGGTCCTCGCCGACACCTTCGGGATGCAGGACTTCCGGGCTCCGATGGAGGAGCAACCCAACGGCTACGTGCTGCTGCATGCGATGTGGCGCTCCGTCTTCTACTTCCTGCCGATCATGATCGGTGCGACGGCCGCCCGTAAGCTCGGCGCCAACGAGTGGGTCGGCGCGGCCATCCCGGCGGCCCTGCTCACCCCAGAGTTCCTCTCCCTCGGCGAGGCGGGGGACACCGTCCAGGTCTTCGGCCTGCCGCTGGTGCTCAACGACTACTCCTCGCAGGTCTTCCCGCCGCTGATCGCGGCCATCGGGTTGTTCTGGGTGGAGAAGGGGCTCAAACGCATCATCCCGCAGTCCGTGCAGATGGTGTTCGTACCCTTCTTCTCGCTGCTGATCATGATCCCGGCGACGGCGTTCCTGCTCGGCCCGTTCGGCATCGGCATCGGCAACGGGATCTCCGAGTTCCTGCTGTGGCTCAACGGCGTCTCCCCGTTCATCCTGGCCGTGATCATCCCCCTGCTGTACCCCTTCCTCGTGCCGTTGGGCCTGCACTGGCCGCTGAACGCGATCATGATCCAGAACATCGCCACCCTCGGCTACGACTTCATCCAGGGGCCGATGGGTGCCTGGAACTTCGCCTGCTTCGGCGTCGTCGCCGGTGTGTTCGTGATCTCGGTCCGCGAACGGAACAAGGGTATGCGTCAGGTGTCCTTCGGTGGACTGATGGCCGGACTGTTCGGTGGTATCTCCGAGCCCTCGCTGTACGGCGTGCTGCTGCGGTTCCGCAAGACCTACATGCGTCTGCTGCCGGGATGTCTGGTCGGTGGCGTGATCATGGGCTTCTTCGACGTGAAGGCCAGCGCGTTCGTCTTCACCTCGCTGCTGACTTTCCCGGCGATGGACCCCTGGGCCGGCTACCTGTTCGGCATCGCCGCCGCCTTCGTCACCTCGATGTTGCTTGTGCTGTTCTTCGACTACCGCGGTAAGGACGAGAAGGCCGAGGTGCGTGCGGCGCTTGCTGCAGAGCAGGACGCGGAACGGGACGCTGAACTCGACCAGGAACAGGACGCCGGGCAGGACGCAGCGTCCGGAGTGGTGGCACCCGCCGCGAAACCGGCGCTGGTCCCGGGGACGGTCACCGTGTTGACCACGCCGGTGGAGGGGCGGGTGATCCCGCTGAGCGAGGTGGACGACCCTGCCTTCTCCTCCGGGGCACTCGGGCAGGGTGTGGCCGTGGAACCCTCGGGCGACACGGTCGTGGCCCCGGCCGACGGGAAGGTTCTCACCGTGCAGAAGACCGGCCACGCCGTGGGACTGCGGCTGGACAGCGGTATCGAGCTGCTGATCCACATCGGCATCGACACGGTGAAGATGGGTGGTGAGGGCTTCGAGGTGCTCGTCGAGAAGAGGCAGCGCGTCGAGGCCGGTACCCCGTTGATCCGGTTCGACACCGAGAAGATCCGTGAGGCCGGCTACTCCACCGTCACCCCGGTGGTGGTGGTCAACAGCCGTGCATTCGGTTCGGTGGAGGGGATGCCCGCACCGCTCGCGGCCTTCGGCGACGACATCGTCACCGTCACTGCTGCGGTGTCCAGCGACGCAGCAGCTGCGCGTTGAGGGCGACGACGACGGTGGAGGCGGACATCAGGATCGCGCCCACGCTCATCGGCAGCACGAAACCGACCGGCGCCAGCACGCCGGCGGCCAGGGGCACCGACACCAGGTTGTAGCCGGCGGCCCACCACAGGTTCTGCCGCATCTTCCGGTAGGCGGCCTGCGAGAGTGAGATCACGGAGACCACCGAACGCGGGTCCGAGCTGGCGAGGATCACCCCGGCCGACCCGATGGCGACGTCGGTGCCCGCACCGATGGCGATGCCCACGTCGGACGCGGCGAGCGCCGGCGCGTCGTTGACGCCGTCGCCGACCATCGCGACCTTGTGGCCGTCCGCCTGAAGTTCGGCGACCTTCGCCGCCTTGTCCTCGGGACGCACACCGGCGAAGACCTGGTCGATGCCGAGTTCCGTGGCGACGGAGGTCGCCACCGCCTCGGCGTCGCCGGTGATCATCACGACCCGGACCCCACGTTCGTGCAGGTCGTCGACGGCGGTGCGTGACTCCGGGCGGACGCCGTCCGCCAGCCGCAGTGCACCGACGACACCACCGTCCACCAGGACGTGGAGGATGATCGCGCCCTCGTCCCGCCACGCGGCGGTGCCGGGCAGTGCCGGGGCGTCGCGCTGCTCGAGCAGGTGGGGACCACCGACCTCGACAACGTGGTCGTCGACGACCGCGCGCACGCCGACCGCCGGGGAGGAAGAGAAGTCCGACGCCCGGGGGACGTCCAGTCCACGGTCCGCTGCGGCGGTGACGATCGCGTGGGCGAGGGGGTGCTCACTGTCGGTCTCCGCCGCGGCGGCGAGGGACAGGGCCCGGTTCCCGTCGAGGTCATTCTCGTCGGGGACGAGTACCTCGGTGACCGTCGGTTCCCCGAGAGTGAGCGTGCCGGTCTTGTCGAACAGCACGGTGTCCACCGAGCGCATCGACTCCAGCGCGAGGCGGTCCTTGATCAGGATGCCGGAACGGGCGGCACGCTCGGTGGCGATGGACACCACGAGCGGGATCGCCAGGCCCAACGCGTGCGGGCAGGCGATGACGAGCACGGTGATGGTGCGCACCACGGCGTCCTCGGGGCGTCCGGCCACCGACCACACGACGGCGGTGACGACGGCGGCCCCCAGGGCGAACCAGAACAACCAGCCGGCGGCGGTGTCCGCCAGGCGCTGGGCCCGCGACGAGGAGTTCTGCGCCTCGGAGACCAACGTGCGGATGCCCGCCAGTGTGGTGTCCTCGCCGACGGCGGTGACCCGCACCCGCAGGCCCGAGTCCGTGGCGACGGTGCCGGCGACCACGGTGTCCCCGACGTCGCGGCGCACCGTCGCGGACTCTCCGGTGACCATGGACTCGTCCATCGACGCCGAACCGTCCACCACCGTGCCGTCGGCCGGGACGGCGGCACCGGGCCGGACGATGACCACGTCGTGCAGGCCCAGCTCGTCGGGGGAGACGGTCGTGACCGAACCGTCCTGCCCGACGCGCTCGGCCTCGTCCGGCAGCAGAGCCGCCAGCGAGTCCAACGCGGAGGACGTCTGCGCGAGCGAGCGCATCTCGATCCAGTGGCCGAGCAGCATGATCACGACCAGCAGCGCGAGCTCCCACCAGAAGTCCAGCTCATGGCTGAGCACGTTCAGGCTCGCGCCCCACGAGGAGACGAAGGCGACGGTGATGGCCAGGGCGATGAGCAGCATCATCCCCGGCTTGCGTGACCTGATCTCGTCGACGGCACCGCTGAGGAAGGGGCGCCCGCCCCAGAGGTACATCACCGTGCCCAACACCGGGGACACCCAGCCGACGACGGCGTTGTCGGGCAGGTCGTAGCCGATCAGGTCGGCGAACATGGTGTTGCAAGCCACCACCGGGACCGCCAGGACCAGCATGATCCAGAACAGTCGGCGGAACTTCGCCACGTGGCCGGCGTGGCTGGCGTGGCCGGAATGCCCACCGTGGTCGGCGTGGCCGCCCGTGTGTTCCATGTGTTCCGAGTGATTCATGTGGTCCATATGGTCGATATGTTCCATGTCATTCATGGTGCTGCTCTCCTCGTGGTGCGACGGACAGGTCAGTTCGCCGCGCGCATCTCACTCTCGGTGACCCACTTGTGGTTGGTCATCGTCATGCCGTCGGACTCGTAGTCGACCATGTACACCGTCTCGTCGGTGGAGCTGTCGATCGTGGCCGTGGCGCCCTTCATGCCCGCCATGTGGTCGGCCTCGAGCGTGACCGTCGCGCCGTCCTCCAGACGCTCCGACCCGGCGTCGGCGAGCTCCTCCTGGACGACCCACCTGTGGTCCCTGACCGGCTCACCGCCGTTGGTGGGCGTGTAGGACACCGAGTAGGTGTAGGTGTCGAAGGCGCCGGCGACGGTTGCCGTGGCACCCTCCATGCCCGCCATGTGGTCGGCGGTCAGGACGACCTCGCTGCCCACCGGGAACTCCGGGTCGGACGCCTCGGTGATGCCCTCGGGGGCGGGGCCTCCGTCGGCCGGGTGGTCCATGTCCATGCTCATGTCCGAGCCCATGTCCATGCCGTCGTGGTCACCGTGGCCGGTGGCGGAGCTGGATGTGCTGGTAGTGCTGGTGCTGTCGGTGGAGCTCTGCTGGCTGTCGTCGGCGGAGGGGGAGCAGGCGGTCAGTGACATTGCGGTTCCAATCAGTGTCGCGGCGGTCAGTGCGGTCAGTCGTTTCGACATCGTCGTCTCACTTCCAGTCGGTGGATTACCTATACCCCCTAGGAGTATACCCGGGAGAACAGTGTGTGCCCCCGAGTGTGGGGTGCCGATGCCGGCTGACCTGTGACGGGGCGCGTTGGTACGCCCGTGATGCCGAGAGTACGTCCCCCGGCGTCGTCCGGACAGCACGAAACCCCGCACACCCAGGGTGTGCGGGGTTTCAGGCGGGGCAGACGGCTACGGCGTCACAGCGTCCTCAGGGCATCCTCAGAGCGAGGAGACCTCGGCGATCGCGTGCAGGGTCTCCAACTTGGAGGCCTTGCGCAGCTGCAGCTTCCAGCCGTCCTCGGTCTGCTCGGTGAAGAACGCGACCTTGGTCGGCAGGACCACGGGCTTGGCGAACTCCACCGCGTAGCGTCCTGCGGACGGGAGGTGGCCCTCGAGGCCCGACAGGATCTTCGCCGCGGACCACATGCCGTGGGCGATCGTCGCCGGGAAGCCGAAGGCCTTGGCGCCGAGCGTGGACACGTGGATCGGGTTCTTGTCACCCGAGGCGTCCGCGTACTGCTTGATGTCCGCCGGACCGACCGGCCACGTGGCCATCGGCGTCGGGTCGGACGGGACCTCGGGACGCTCGAACAGCGACCCGGTGTCCTCGTCACGCGCGGCGACCGCGGCGTCCGCCGAGGACGACAGCTTCGCGCCCTTGGCCAGGAAGCCGGAAGTCTGACGCCAGACAGGTGCGGAACCGTCCTCGCCCTCGACGAAGACCTCGGTGACCATGTCGATCAGCAGGCCCTTGCGGTGCCTGCGCAGGTTCTCCGCGTGGGTGCGGATGTGCAGCACGTCGTCGACGGTCAGCGGGCGGGTCTGCTCGATGACGTTGGTCAGGTGCACGCCACCCACGGCGTTGAAGGGGAAGTCGTCGGTCGACATCACCTTCATCACCAACGCGAAGGAGATCACGTAGGGGTAGGTGTACGGCAGCTCGTTGCCGAGGCGCAGACCCACCGCCGCGTTGTAGTCGGCGAGGTGGGCGATGTCGATCGTCACGCCCTTGACCTCGAAACCGGTCGACGGGTCCTTCGTGGCTGACCGCTTGGCGCCGACGACGGGAACCATGTTCTTCGCGGCACCCTTGTACTCGGCCATCAGGTCGGGGATGGCGGGGAGTTCCTTGTAGGTGACAGTCACGCTGGGGTCCTTTCTAGGCGCCGAGCAGGTTCTGGCCGCAGACGCGCACGGTGTTGCCCGTGACCGCGTTCGAGGCGTTGCCGGCGAAGTAGGCGATGGTCTCCGCGACGTCCACGGTGTGGCCACCCTGGGCGAGGGAGTTGAGGCGGCGTCCGACCTCGCGGGTGCCGAAGGGCATCGCGTCGGTCATGGCGGTCTCGATGAAGCCCGGGGCCACGGCGTTGACCGTGATGCCCTTGTCGGCGAGCTCCTCGGAGAAGGAGTCGACCAGGCCGACGACGCCGGCCTTGGTGGTCGCGTAGTTCGTCTGACCACGGTTGCCGGAGATGCCGGCCATCGAGGACACGCCGACCACACGGCCGCCGTCGGCGAAGCCACCGTTGGCCAGCAGGCCCTCGGTGATGCGCACGGGGGCGACGAGGTTGATGTTCTGCACCATGTTCCAGCGGCCCTCGTCCATGTTGGCGAGTAGCTTGTCGCGGGTCACGCCGGCGTTGTGGACGATGATGTCGACCTTGCCGCCGTGGCGCTCCTCGGCGTGGGTCTTGATCCGCTCGGCGGCGTCCGCGGCGGTGACGTCCAGGGGCAGGGAGGAGCCCTTGACCTCGTTGGCGGTCTCCGCCAGACCCTCGCCGGCGGCGGGGATGTCGACGCAGATGACCTTGGCACCGTCACGGCCGAGCACCTTGGCGATGTCGGCGCCGATGCCGCGGGCGGCACCGGTGACGACGGCGATCTTGCCGGCCAGCGGGGCGTCCCAGGACTCCGGGGCGGTCGAGGCGTCCGCGGTGACACGGATGACCTGGCCGTCGACGAAGGCCGACTTGCCGGACAGCAGGAAGCGCAGGGTGGACTCCAGACCGCTCAGGTCGGAGGAAGCCTCCGGTGCGGTGTAGACCAGCTGGGCGGTGGCGCCGCGGCGCAGCTCCTTGGCGACCGAGCGGGTGAAGCCCTCGAGGGAACGCTGCACGATGTGCTCGTCACGGTCCTTCACCAGCTCGGGGGTGGTGCCGATGACCACGAGGCGGGCGCAGGGCAGCAGCTTGCGCATCTGCGGGTTGAAGAAGTCGAAGAGCTGGTGGAGCTCCTCCGGCTTGGTGATTCCGGTGGCGTCGAAGACCAGGGCGGCGCGCTTGGCGTCCGTCCCGGCGTCGACGAACTGGTAGTCGTCGGCGAGCAGCGGCTTGATCCCCGCGGCGAGTCGTCCTTCGCCGCCGATGACGACGGGGCCGTCCAGGGCGGGCTCGCCCTTCTTGTAGCGGCGCAGCGGTTCACCCTGGGGGACGCCGAGCTTTCCAGCGAGCCCGGAATTGACGACCTGGTCGAGCAGGCCCTTATTGGAGGAAGACAACGTTCGTAACTCCTTGGTAGTGGATCCGTTATTCGAAAGCGTACCTACGGTCGCCCGAACAATGTATGTTCACATTTGTACCCTAGTATGTGACCCCGAACCATGTCCCGGAAATCCGTGACGCGGGTTACACGAAGATCTGGGGTCGACCCGGATCCCCCGGTAGACTTCCCGGGGACGTCTGGCACACACCACGACACGACGACACGACAACAACCGATGGAGAGACATCCAGATGACTACTTCGCCTCGTAAGGTCGCCATCCTCGGCGGCAACCGCACCCCGTTCGCGCGCTCCAACAAGGAGTTCTCCAATGCGTCGAACCAGGACATGCTGACCGCGGCCATCAACGGTCTCGTCGCACGCTACGGGCTGCAGGACGAGCAGCTGGGCATGGTTGTCGCCGGTGCCGTCCTCAAGCACGCACGCGACTTCAACCTGACCCGTGAGGTCGTCCTGGGGTCCGCCCTGGACGCCCAGACCCCCGCCTTCGACCTCCAGCAGGCCTGCGGCACGGGTCTGGCCGCCGCCGTCCAGGTCGCCGACGCCATCGCGTTGGGACGCATCGACGCCGGCATCGCCGGCGGTTCCGACACCACCTCCGATGCGCCGCTGGCCGTCAACGACGAGCTGCGCAAGACCCTGATCAAGGTCAACGCGGCAAAGACCACCGGTGAGCGCGTCAAGCTGCTCGGCTCGGTGCGTCCCTCCCAGTTCGCCCCGGACCAGCCGCAGAACGGCGAGCCGCGCACCGGCCTGTCCATGGGTGACCACGCGGCGATCACCGCCCGCGAGCTCAACGTCTCCCGCGAGGACCAGGACCAGCTGGCCGTCGAGTCGCACCAGAAGCTCGCCGCCGCCTACGACGCCGGCTTCTTCGACGACCTGGTGACCCCCTTCCTCGGCGTGCAGCGCGACACCAACCTCCGTGCCGACTCCTCCGTGGAGAAGCTCGCCAAGCTCAAGCCGGTCTTCGGCAAGAAGGACGCCGCCGCGCACGGCACCCAGGCGACCATGACCGCGGCGAACTCCACCCCGCTGACCGACGGCGCCTCCGCCGTCCTGCTGGCCTCCGAGGAGTGGGCCGAGGCCCACAACCTCCCGGTCAAGGCGTACCTGGTGGACTCCGAGACCGCCTCGGTGGACTTCCTGCACGGCCACGACGGACTCACCCCGGACGGACTGCTGATGTCCCCGACCTACGCCGTCCCGCGTCTGCTGGAGCGCAACGGCCTGACCCTCCAGGACTTCGACTACTACGAGATCCACGAGGCCTTCGCCTCCCAGACCCTGGCGACCCTGCAGGCATGGGAGTCCGAGGACTACTGCCGCGACCGTCTCGGCCTGGACGCCCCCCTGGGCTCCATCGACCGGTCCAAGCTCAACGTGAAGGGCTCCTCGCTGGCCGCGGGCCACCCGTTCGCCGCCACCGGTGGACGTATCATCGCCACCGCGGCGAAGACCCTCGAGGAGAACGGCGGCGGACGCACCCTGGTGTCCGTCTGCGCCGCCGGCGGACAGGGCATCACCGCGATCATCGAGCGGTAGATCCTTCCGGACCCTCACTTCGGCAGAGGGTATCCAGAGAGCAACCCCGAAAGGTCGGTGCGACCGACCTTTCGGGGTTGCTCTCTGCGTGGGGGCTCTCAGGCCTGTCAGCCCAGCACGCGGTCCAGGTCGGTGCGCATCATGGCGGTGTTGTAGCCCGACCAGGTGGTCATCACGAAGTACAGCGTGGACGGGTCCGCGGGGTCCTGCCTCGGCAGCATGAAGGAGCCGTAGGCGTCCGGCAACTGCAGGCGCGACACCACGGTCTTCTTCGACGACCACGGCCCGGTGGGGGACGGCGCCTCGCGCAGGACGATGCCCTCGGTGGACTCGTACATCGCCAGCCACTTTTCGCGGTGCTCGTCGTACTGTACGGAGAGCTCGGAGACCCGCCCGTTCAGCACGGTGGCAGCGGCGTCGGGCTTGGTGGACCAGCCGTCGCCGTCCCAGTACTCGGCTTGCGACCAGTTCGGGAAGTTGTCCTCGGTGATGCGGGCGAGTTTCGCCGAACCGTCCCGGCCGCTGGGGGTGCCGTAGGCGTAGACGTAGTTGGTGTTGTTCTCGCTGTGCTTCGTCAGGGCGGTCATCTGGAAGCCGTCGACGACCGGCCGGTCGTCGGTGATGTCGGTGATCCTGGGGTCCGATGCGGCCTTGGTCGAGGCCCGGGTGGAGTTCTCGACAGACTTGAAGGTCTTGCCGTCGTCCTCGGAGACCACAGTCTGCGCGTAGTTCGTGGTCCACTGCCCGGCGTTGCCCCAGGAACGCACCGACATGAAGTCCACGTACTGATTACCGCCGACCTCGATCCCGGACGTCGGGATCTTCGTGTGCTCGGTACCCGGCTCCTTCAACGAGGAGGGGAGGAACTCCCCGGAGCGCTCACCGTTGGCGGTGCCGTCGAGGTAGAAGCCGTCGGACGGGTCGGTGTCCGTGGAGGAGAACAGTGCGTTGGAGTGCCAACCGCTCAGACCCGACTCGCAGCCGAAACTGTCGCCGAAGGCGGCGAGGGTGCGGTCGCCCCCGGCGTCCCACATGAACCCGAGGTCCGTCGACGCCAGGCCCAGCGCGTGCGTCTGGTCCGGGCTGTTCGGCCCGGTGACCATGTACATGCCCTCCGTCGGGCCGGAGAGGTTCGGCAGGTCCCAGGGGGTGCCGTCCGCCCAGGAGGTCAGCGACCCGGACGTGGACGAGCTCCCTGAACTCCCTGAGCTGCTGGTGGATCCGTGGCCCGAGCTGAGCAGGGCTGACGCCCGGTCGATGAGGTTGGGGGAGTAGGTGTCGCACGGCGCCGCGGCGGCTGTCGCGCCACCGAGGACCGCCGCGGTCGCCGCCGTCACGACGGCCGTGAGCGACAGCGACGAGACGCGCTGGAGGGAAGAAGAGAACATGGGGCTCCTGTGAAGAAACGTCACTACTGTGAAATGAGTGTCGGTTGATGACTATAGTTCACACTCATGACCCGTACATCGCTCCGGAAGAATCGACGCCGGCCCGTCCGTCTCGCCGCCACCGGTCTGGCTACGCTCCTCCTCGCAGCCGGCGCGCCTCTGGCAACCGCAGCCCCAGAGGGCACCGCCAAAACCACAGATGACAAAGAGGACACGGACGACGCCGACACGTCCCCCGAGCTCCCGGACCCCCAGGGGGTGGACGGTTCGGTCGGCAGCCTGCTCAACCGCGACCTGGGCACCGGTGACCAGCCCTTCTGCGCCGACCTCGGCGCGAAGCTCGAGGAAATCGCCGACCAGTGGGCCGCCGCGAATGCCGAGGGGGCGCTCAAGGCCGCAGGTGAGTTGCGCTACCTGTTCGCCAACACCAACGCCGCGAACTACCAGTGCCTCACGGCCGCCGGTGCGGCACTGACCTCCTCCGGCAGTGGGTCGCTCACCGGGTCGCTGACCCTGCCGTTGCCGGGGTCCTGACCTTCGCCCACGTGTTCGCTGCCACCACCGGCCGACAGCGCTATCCTTGACCCCATGCGCATTATCGGCCTGACAGGTGGCATCGGATCCGGCAAGACGACGGTGGCCGAACGGCTCCGGCAGAAGGGCGCGTTCGTCGTGGACGCGGACAAGGTCGCCCGCGAGATCGTGGAGCCCGGCCAGCCGGCACTCGCCGAGCTGGCGGACGCCTTCGAGGGGGTTATCACCGGGGACGGCGGCCTCGACCGCGCCGAGCTCGCCCGCCAGGCGTTCGCCTCCACCGCAGCCACCGACAAGCTCAACGCCATCACCCATCCGCGGATCCGGGAACGTACCACGGAGCTCTTCGACACCGCCGCCGCCGAGGGACGCGAGGTCGTCGTCTACGACATGCCCCTGCTCATCGAGAACGGGGAGACGGAGACCGTGGACACCGTCCTCGTCGTCGACGCCCCGGACGAGGTCCGCATCACCCGCCTCGTCGCCCGGGGGCTGGACGAAGACGACGCGCGTCGTCGCCTCGCCGCCCAGGTCGACCGCGACACCCGGCTGGCCGTCGCCGACGTCGTCCTCGACAACGGCGGCGACGTGGAGTCGCTGATCGCTCAGGTCGACGCGTTCTGGGAGAAGGTGTAACCCCATGGCCTTCGCCGCAGAACACCCCGTCCTCTCCGAGTCGGAGTTCCGTCCCGTCGGTGACGTCGAGCGCACCGACGCACGCTTCGAGGTCATCAGCGACTACAAGCCGGCCGGTGACCAGCCGGCGGCGATCAAGGAACTCGACGAGCGGCTCAACCGGGGCGAGCGGGACGTCGTCCTGATGGGTGCCACCGGTACCGGCAAGTCCGCCACCGCCGCCTGGCTCATCGAGCAGCAGCAGCGTCCGACGCTGGTCATGGCGCCGAACAAGACGCTGGCCGCGCAGCTCGCCAACGAGCTGCGCAGCCTGCTGCCGAACAACGCCGTCGAGTACTTCGTCAGCTACTACGACTACTACCAGCCCGAGGCCTACATCGCGCAGTCGGACACCTACATCGAGAAGGACTCCTCGGTCAACGACGACGTGGAACGCCTGCGGCACTCCGCGACGTCCAACCTGCTGTCGCGCCGCGACGTGGTCGTGGTCTCCTCGGTCTCCTGCATCTACGGCCTCGGCACCCCGCAGTCCTACCTGGACCGCTCGGTGATGCTGAAGGCGGGCGAGGAGGTTGAACGTGACCGGTTCCTGCGTCTTCTCGTGGACATCCAGTACGACCGCAACGACGTCTCCTTCACCCGCGGGGCGTTCCGCGTGAAGGGCGACGTGGTCGACATCATCCCCGCCTACGAGGAGCTCGCGGTGCGCGTCGAGTTCTTCGGCGACGAGATCGACAGCCTGTTCTACATCCACCCGCTCACCGGCGACGTGATCCGCGAGGTCGAGGAGATCCGCATCTTCCCGGCGACCCACTACGTGGCCGGACCCGAGCGCATGGAGAAGGCGATGGAGGACATCCACGCCGAACTGGAGGAGCGCGTCGCCGACCTTGAGGGACGCGGCAAGCTGCTCGAGGCCCAGCGGCTGCGCATGCGCACCGAGTACGACCTGGAGATGATCCAGCAGGTCGGCTACTGCTCCGGCATCGAGAACTACTCCCGGCACGTCGACCAGCGCGAGGCCGGCTCCGCCCCGGCCACGCTGATCGACTACTTCCCGGACGACTACCTCACCATCATCGACGAGTCCCACGTGACAGTCCCGCAGATCGGCGGCATGTTCGAGGGCGACATGTCGCGTAAGCGCAACCTCGTGGACTTCGGTTTCCGCCTGCCGAGCGCCCTCGACAACCGGCCGCTGACCTGGGAGGAGTTCGACGACCGTAAGGGCCAGTGCATCTACATGTCGGCTACCCCGGGCAACTACGAGATCGCCGCGGCCGGCGGTGAGTTCGTCGAGCAGGTCATCCGTCCCACCGGTCTGGTGGACCCCAAGGTCGAGGTGCGCCCGACCGAGGGGCAGATCGACGACCTCATCGAGCAGATCCGCCAGCGCGTGGAGAAGCAGGAGCGCGTGCTGGTCACGACCCTGACCAAGCGCATGGCCGAGGACCTCACGGACTACCTGCTGGAGCACGGGGTGCGGGTGCGCTACATGCACTCGGACATCGACACGCTCAAGCGGGTGGAACTGCTGCGCCAGCTGCGCCTGGGCGAGTACGACGTACTCGTCGGCATCAACCTGCTGCGTGAGGGCCTGGACCTGCCCGAGGTGTCGCTCGTGGCGATCCTCGACGCGGACAAGGAGGGCTTCCTGCGCTCGGAGCGTTCCCTGGTGCAGACCATCGGCCGTGCGGCACGAAACGTCTCCGGCGAGGTGATCATGTACGCCGACAAGATCACCGACTCGATGCAGTACGCCATGGACGAGACCGAACGGCGCCGGGCCAAGCAGATCGCCTACAACAAGGAGCACGGCATCGACCCGCAGCCGCTGCGCAAGGCGATCGCGGACATCCTCGACCAGGTCTACGAGAACCGTGGTGACGAGGCAGGCGCGGGCAGTGGGGCGACCGGCTTCGGTGCCGACGTCAGCGTCGCCGGCGGTGACGCCGCGGTCGGCGCGGGGGACACCGCGAACATGGCGCGTCCGGAACTCGAGAAGCTGATCGCCGACCTCTCGTCGCAGATGCAGGACGCCGCCCGGGAGCTGAAGTTCGAGCTCGCCGGACGGCTGCGCGATGAGATCGCGGACCTGAAGAAGGAACTGCGCGGCATGATCGAAGCCGGCATCTGACTGGGGTAGGCTTCATGTGGAAACCATCACCGATCACAAAGGGCTGGCAGTGAGCGATAGCACCAACTACGAGACCATCGTCGTCGGGACCGACGGATCGTCGTCCTCGGTCCTGGCCGTCAAACGTGCGGCGGCGCTGGCTGCGGCCTTCGACGCACGCCTGGTCATCGGATGCGCCTTCTACAAGAACGCCGAGTCCGCGGTGAAGGCGATCCGCATGGACTCGAAGACCGTCGTCGGCGGCGACCCCGCCCACGACAACCTCGCCGCCGCCGTGGAGGCGGCCAAGGAGGTCGGCGCGACGAAGATCTCCACCGCCATCAAGGAGGGCGCCCCGGTGGACGCCCTGATGGGCATCGTCACCGACGAGTCCGCCGACCTGCTTATCGTCGGCAACCGGGGGATCAACTCGCTGACCGGACGGCTGCTCGGCTCCGTGCCCGCCGACGTGGCGCGTCAGTCCGACTGCGACGTGATGATCGTGCACACCGTGTAGGTCCCCACCCTGGGGAGGGGGGACCTGGGTGGGGGTCCTACCAGGGCAGGGGCTGGTCGTGGACCAGCGTGAGTCCCTGGGTGGAGCGGGTGACCGCGACGTAGACGTCGTTGAGCCCCTGGGGCGAGGCGTCCACGATCTCCCCGGGCTCCACCAGCACGACCTCGTCGAACTCCAGGCCCTTGGCACCGTTGACGTCGGAGACCACCACCTCATCCGCGGCGTAGGCCTCCTGCAGGCCGGCGATGCGCTGCGGCGCCGCGATGACGCCCACCAGGCCGTCGCCGGCGGCCTCGACAGCACGTGCCACGGCCGTCGCCACGTCGGCGAGCGGGAGTTCGCGGATCCCGGTGCCGGTCTCACGCAGGCAGTCAGGGGTGGCCTGACCGGGGGAGATCTCCGACTGGATCGCGGTGGCGATCTCCGCGATGTCCGCCGGCGTGCGGTAGTTCACGGTCAGCTCGTGCAGCCTCCACCGGTCCTTGACGAACGGGGAGAGGGCGTCCGACCAGTCCTCCACGCCCGCCGGGCTGCCCGTCTGCGCCGGGTCGCCGACCAGGGTCATCCACCGGTTCGGCGAGCGCCTGAAGATCATCCGCCACGTCATGGCCGACAGCTCCTGCGCCTCGTCGACGATGACGTGGCCGAAGGCCCAGGTGCGGTCGGCGGCGGCACGCTCGGCCGTGGACATCGAGGAACGCACGCGCTGACGCTCGGCCAGCTGCTCGGCGTCGATGACGTCGTAGGCCATGAGGATCTCGGCGTCCGTACCGTCGTCGAGGTCCTGGTAGGCCGAACCGCTGAGGATGTCGAGCGCCTCCTGCGCCTCGTCGACCTGTGACTTCCACCGGCGTCGCTCCTCGGCCTCGGCCTCCTCGGCACCGGCGATCCCGAGGATCTCCGCCAACTCGTCGAGCAGCGGGGCGTCCGCCTCCGTCCAGTCCTCCGGGGCGTCCTCGCGCACCAGGGCGTCCCGGGTGACGTCGTCGTAGTCGGACGCGGCGGAGTCCACGGCCTCCCGCGACCCGTAGAGACCGGTGAGGACCTCCTCGGCGGTGAGTACCGGCCACAACTCGTCGACGGCCTCGGCGACCGCGGGCTCGGCGGCGAGGTCCTCACGCAACTGGTCGCGGTCGGCGGCGGTGAGCAGGTTCTCCCCGCCCAACGGGTCCGCGCCGATGGAGTCGGCCATCGCGTCGCGCAGCAGGTCGAGAACCACGTCGCTGAACCGGGCGCGGGCGAGGTTGTGCGGACGGTGCGTCCGGCGTGCCCGGGTACGCGCCTGCCGGGCGATCCGCGGGGTCAGCGCGACCGTCACCCCGTCGATGAGGAAGTCCACCGGCTCCTCCGGCACCGTCTGGTGGTCCCGTACCGCCGCGGCGAGGATCTCGAGCATCGCCGGTGACCCCTTGACCTCCTGGGTCGTCAGCGACTCCGCGCTCAGCGGCCGGGCGTCGATCCCGGGCAGCAGGCTGCCCGGCGTGGCCAGCACCACGCCCGTCTCACCGAGGCTGGGCAGCACCTGCGAGATGTAGTCCAGGAATCGACGGTTCGGGCCGATGATCAGCACACCGGTGTTCGCCAGCTGCTCGCGCCACGTGTACAGCAGGTACGCCGTACGGTGAAGGGCGACCGCAGTCTTGCCCGTCCCCGGACCGCCCTGCACCACCGTCACGCCGCGGTGCTCCTCGCGGATGATGCGGTCCTGCTCGGCGACGATGGTGTCCACGATGTCGTGCATGTGACGGTCACGCGCGCGGTTGACCGCGTGGAGCAGCGCGCCCTCCTGGGCGACCGATCCGTCGCGCTCGCCGCCGGAGCGTCCTGCCTGCCTGTCGCCGCCTGAGAGCCGCTCGTCGGCGACGTCGGTCACCGTGCGACCCCGGGTGCGGATGTGCCGGCGCACGTGCACACCCTCGGGGTGCAACGTGGTCGCCAGGTAGAACGGCCGGGCCAGCGGGGCGCGCCAGTCCATCAGCAGGGTGCGCATCTCGTCGTCGGAGGTGTGCAGGCCGATGCGACCGATGTAACGACGGTCGAGCGGAGCTTCGCCGTCGACGTCGGTGACGGGGTTCTCCGGCTCATCGTCCTCCACGTCGATACGACCGAAGAACAGGCCGATCTCCGCGGCGGAGTACTCGTCCAGACGCCCGGCGACCTCGTAGGTCTCGTGGTCGCGTTCCAGCAGCGTCTGCGGCTGGTCGATGTCGGCACGGCGGCGTTGCGCCCGGCGCATACGGTCGGTGAGACGCTCGCGCGACTCGTCGACGACCGTCAGCAACTCGTCGAGGTGTTCCTGCTCGGCGGAGATGTCCGGGTGGTCGGAAGCGGTGGTGCTCATGGTCTCCTGAATCTCTTGAACGGGCCCCGTCGGCGTCGCGACAGGAACGACCATCCTACGCCGCGGACGGCCGCCATCGGCAGGCCCCATCTGTTCAGCAGGGACACGAGGGTGAAACATCAATATGCTGTCCTGGTATCAGAGAGATTCATGACATTTCACCGAGAAGGACACCACCGTGACCACAGAGAGAACACCTGAAAGCCCACCTGCGACCATCCCGGACCACGGGCGGCACGACGGGCAGCATGAAGGGAAGCATGAAGGAAAGGGCGCCGGCGAGGAGTCGCTGGCGCCGCAGCAGACCCGCATCATGGGCAAGACGTCGTATCTCTTCGCCTGGATGGGTGGCTGCGTGTCGATCGGCACCTTCACCATGGGGTCCTCGCTGGTGGGCACCCTGAACCTGGTCCAGGCCATCGTGGCCATGGTCATCGGGTGCGTGGTCATCACCGTGGGTCTGACGATCAACGGCGCCGCCGGGCACCGGTGGGGGATCCCCTTCATGGTCCAGGTCCGCAGTTCCTTCGGATTCGTCGGCACCCGGATCCCCGGTCTGGTCCGCGCCCTGCCCGCGCTGGTCTGGTACGGATTCCAGAGCTGGGTCGGGGCGATGGCGATCAACTCGATCGCCGACACCCTCTTCGGGTTCAGCAACATCGTGCTGTTCTTCATCCTGTTCCAGGCCCTGCAGATCGCCCTGTCGGTCGCCGGGTTCCAGGGCATCAAGTGGCTGGAGAACATCGGCGCGGTGTTCATCCTCTGCGCGCTGATCTACATGTTCTTCAGCGTGATCGACCGCTACGGCACCGAACTCGGCGAGAGCCTGGATGCCCAAGGATCCTGGGGACTGCCGTTCTGGGGAGCCACGATGCTCTTCCTCGGCATCTACGCCACCATGATGCTCAACGTCAGCGACTACTCGCGCGAACACTCCACCTCCAGCGGCCCTGCGACGATGTTCTCGCTGTACACCGCGGCGATCCTGCCGGTGACCCTGTTCATGGGGCTCATCGGGCTGATGGTCTCGGAGGCCACCGGGGTGGTCGACCCGATCGACGTGTTCTCCAACGCGGTCGACAACACCCCGCTGCTCGTCATCACGCTCCTGTTCATCGCCTTCGCACAGGTCACTACCAACGTCCTGAACAACGTGGTTCCGCCCACGTACGTGCTGATGGACATGTTCGGCATGAAGTTCCGCACGGCCGCGGTCCTGGTGGGTGTGCTCGCTCCGGCGACCTTCCCCTGGCTGCTGGTCCGCGACGAGAACGCCGACGGCCTGCAGACCTTCGTGCAGATCTACTCGGCCTTCCTCGGCCCGATCTTCGCGGTCATGGTCGTGGACTACTACCTGGTCCGTCGACGCCGGCTCGAGATCGACGAGCTCTACGACCCGCGTGGGCCCTTCCGCGGGGTGAACTGGGCCGCGGTCGTCGCCGTGGTCGTCGGCGTGCTCATCACCCTGCCGTTCTCGGACGTGGGGTGGTACGTGAGCCTCGTGCCGGCCGCGCTGGTTTACTGGGTGCTCATGAGAACACTGCCGTCCTCCCGTCGTTTCCTGGCGGGCACCGACGCCGCGGCGGTCGTCGCACCCGAGATTCAGGACCCCACCACTCAGAAGGAGCGAGCATGAGAATCCTCGTCGTCAACGTCAACACCACCGCAACGATGACCGCCTCTATCGGCGCCCAGGCGGAGGCCGCGGCGTCCTCCGGCACCGAGATCGTGGCGCTGACCCCGCGCTTCGGGGCGGAGTCCGTCGAGGGCAACATGGAGAGCCACCTGGCCGCCGTCGGCGTGATGGACGCGGTCTCCCGGTACGACGGGCCGTTCGACGCGGTCATCCAGGCCGGTTTCGGTGAGCACGGCAGGGAGGCGCTCCAGGAGATGCTGGACGTCCCGGTGGTCGACATCACCGAGGCGGCCGGCCACGTGGCGAGCCTGGTGGGACGCACCTACAGCGTGGTGACCACGCTTGACCGCACCGTCCCGCTCATCGAGGACCGGCTGACCCTGGCGGGGCTCGACCGCAGCTGCGCCTCCGTGCGGGCCTCGGGACTGTCCGTCCTGCAGCTGGAGGAGTCGGCGCAGGCCGCGGTGGAGGCCATCGCCGAGGAGGCCAGGATCGCTGTCGAGCAGGACCGCGCCGAGGTGATCGTCCTGGGCTGCGGGGGAATGGCGGGACTGGACGACGCCGTGCGCGCCGCGACAGGGACTCCCGTGGTGGACGGCGTCGCGGCCGCCGTCCAGCTGGCGGAGTCCCTGGTGAACCTCGGGCTCACCACCTCCAAGGTCCGGACGTACGCCGCGCCGCGGCCGAAGCGCATGACCGGGTGGCCCCTGCAGGACTAGCGGGTCACCAGCCGCGCTCGCGCCATTCGTCGAGGTGGGGACGCTCGGCGCCGATGGTCGTCGCGTCCCCGTGGCCGGGGTGGACCACCGTGTCGTCCGGAAGCGAGAAGCAGCGACGCGTCACGTCCCCGAGCAGGGAGGTGAAGTCCTCCGGTGTCTCCGTCCTGCCGACGCCGCTGGGGAAGAGGCTGTCGCCGGAGAAGAGCTGCGTCGGGCCGTCCTGGCCTGCAACCTGGCCTGGAAGGATCACGCCGAGGCCGCCCGGGGTGTGCCCGCGCAGCAGGACGAGCCGCATGCCGAGCCCGTCGAGGGCGGGGGAGGTCGTGAAGGCCTCCGGTGCGTCGTCGTCGGGGTCAGTACCCCAGGTCACGTCGACGGCGGCGGGCAACGCCGGAGCGTCCTGCACCGAGGCGTGGTGCCGCGCCCCGGTGGCGGCGAGGACCTCCTCGAGCGCCTGGACGTGGTCGAAGTGCTGGTGCGTGGTGAGCACGTCGGTGATGCGGACGCCGGCTTCCTCGGCGAGGGCGAGCAGGTGGGGTGCGTCGGCGGCGGCGTCGATCAGCAGGGCGTCGCCCTCGACGCTGACCAGGTAGCAGTTGTTGCCCATGGGGCCTACTGTCGTCGTGGTGATCTGTGCTGAAGTCATGGCACCACCATAACCCGTATCCCGTTCGATTATCCGTTCGACTGTGTCCGGGCCGTCACGTACCATGGCGGGGACGAGCACAACGTGCAACCACAACTTGCGACATTCCATGAAGGAGACCCGGGGTGGCTGAGATCCTCACCGTGCGCGGAGCGCGCGAACACAATCTGCAGGGCGTGGACATCGACCTGCCGCGTGAGCGGATGATCGTCTTCACCGGGCTCTCCGGCTCGGGTAAGTCGTCCCTGGCCTTCGACACGATCTTCGCCGAGGGGCAGCGGCGCTACGTCGAGTCGTTGTCGTCCTACGCCCGGCAGTTCCTGGGGCAGATGGACAAGCCGGACGTCGACCTCATCGAGGGGCTGTCGCCGGCGGTGTCGATCGACCAGAAGTCGACGAACCGCAACCCCCGGTCGACCGTCGGTACGATCACGGAGATCCACGACTACCTGCGACTGCTGTTCGCCCGTACCGGCGTGGCGCACTGCCCGGAGTGCGGTGAGCGCATCGAGGCGCAGACGCCGCAGCAGATCGTCGACCAGATCCTGGAGATGGAGCAGGGGCTCAAGTTCCAGGTCCTCGCTCCGGTGGTGCGGACCCGGAAGGGCGAGTTCGTGGACCTCTTCGAGGACCTCGCCTCGGACGGCTACTCGCGTGTGCTGGTGGACGGGGAGACCTACCGCCTGTCCGACCCGCCCACCCTGGAGAAGCAGGTCAAGCACGACATCGACGTGATCGTGGACCGTCTGCAGGTCAAGGAGTCGCAGAAGCAGCGGCTCACCGACTCGGTGGAGACCGCGCTGCGCCTGGCGGACGGCCGGGTGGTCATCGACTTCGTGGGTCTCGACGACTCCGACGACAACCGTTACCGGCGGTTCTCCGAGCACATGGCCTGCCCGAACGGCCACCCCCTGGCGATCGACGAGCTCGAGCCGCGCAGCTTCTCCTTCAACAGCCCCTACGGCGCCTGCCCGGTGTGTGACGGTCTCGGCACCCGCCTGGAGGTCGACGAGTCGCTGATCATCCCGGACCCGGACGCCCCGCTGATCACGGCGATCGCCCCGTGGGCGTCGAGCCCGAACCACAAGTACTTCGACAAACTGCTCGCGGCGTTGGCGGAGAACATCGGCATCAGTGCGCAGACCCGGTGGTCGGAACTGACGAAGAAGGAGCGCAAGGCGGTCCTCCACGGTCACCCCGAGGAGATCACGGTGCGCTACCGCAACCGTTACGGCCGCTCGCGCCAGTACTCCGCGCCTTTCGAGGGCGTGATGCCCTACCTGCACCGCAAGATCGACCAGGCCGAGAGTGAGCACCAGAAGGACCGCTTCCTGGGGTACATGCGCGAGGTCCCGTGCGTGGCCTGTGAAGGCACCCGCCTGCGCCCGGAGATCCGGATGGTCACCATCGGCTCCGAGGTCGGCGAGATGTCCATCGCCGACGTCTCGGAACTGAGCATCGAGGCCGCCAGTGACTTCCTCGACCGGCTGAGCCTGTCCAAGCGCGACGAGATGATCGCCGGGCGCGTGCTCAAGGAGATCCAGGCGCGGTTGACGTTCCTGCTCGACGTGGGCCTGAACTACCTGAACCTGTCGCGTGCCGCGGCCACCCTCTCCGGCGGCGAGGCGCAGCGTATCCGCCTGGCCACGCAGATCGGGTCCGGGCTGGCCGGTGTGCTCTACGTGCTCGACGAGCCGTCGATCGGGCTGCACCAGCGTGACAACAAGAGGCTGATCAGCACCCTCAAGCACCTCCGGGACATCGGCAACACGCTGATCGTCGTGGAGCACGACGAGGAGACGATCCGCACGGCCGACTGGCTCGTGGACATCGGCCCGCGTGCCGGCGAGTACGGCGGACGGATCGTCTACGAGGGCGAGCCGGACGGCATCATCGACGCCGAGGAGTCGCTTACCGGGCAGTACCTGTCCGGGCGCAAGGTGCTCGCCGTGCCGGACAAGCGTCGCCCGGTCGACACGTCCCGCAAGATCACCGTGCACGGGGCGACGGAGAACAACCTCAAGGATGTCACCGTCGACTTCCCCCTGGGGATCCTGACCTGCGTCACCGGGGTGTCCGGCTCCGGAAAGTCGAGTTTGGTCAACGGTATCCTCGCGCAGGTGCTGGCCAATGAGCTCAACGGTGCCCGCCAGGTGCCCGGCCACCACCGCAAGGTCACCGGCCTCGACCAGCTCGACAAGCTCGTACGTGTGGACCAGAGCCCGATCGGGCGGACGCCCCGGTCGAACCCCGCGACCTACACGGGTGTCTTCGACAAGATCCGCAACCTCTTCGCCGAGACCACCGAGGCGAAGGTCCGCGGCTACAAGGCGGGCAGGTTCAGCTTCAACGTCAAGGGCGGGCGCTGTGAGGCCTGCCGCGGTGACGGCACGCTGAAGATCGAGATGAACTTCCTGCCGGACGTCTACGTGCCCTGCGAGGTGTGCGAGGGTGCCCGGTACAACCGGGAGACCCTGGAGGTCCACTACAAGGGCAAGACCATCTCCGAGGTCCTCGACATGCCCATCAGCGAGGCCGCCGAGTTCTTCGCCCCGATCACCTCCATCGCCCGGTACCTCGTGACCCTGGTCGACGTGGGCCTGGGTTACCTGCGGCTCGGGCAGGCGGCGACCACGCTGTCCGGTGGTGAGGCCCAGCGAGTGAAGCTGGCCAGTGAACTGCAGAAGCGCTCCAACGGCCGGACCGTCTACATCCTCGACGAGCCGACGACCGGACTGCACTTCGAGGACATCCGCAAGCTCATGCTCGTCATCCAGGGACTCGTGGACAAGGGCAACACCGTGCTGGTCATCGAGCACAACCTCGACGTGATCAAGGCGGCGGACTGGCTGATCGACATGGGCCCGGAGGGCGGTTCCGGTGGTGGCACCGTGGTCGCCGAGGGCACTCCCGAGCAGGTGGCCGCCGTGGAGGCGTCCCACACCGGCCACTTCCTCAAGGAGATGGTCTGACCGGTCAGGCCTGTCAGACCGTTCAGACCCCGGCGGGGGTGTCCGCCGTGTCGGTGCGGTGGCGTTCCCGCAGTACCGCGGTCACCAGCAGGATCGCACCGCAGATGATGAAGGCTGCGACCTGGATCAGCCCGGCCAGGGCGGACAGGTCGTAGAAGACCAGTTTTGCCGTGGCGAGCAAGGCCAGGGCCAGGCCGACCGCACCGTTGTCCCGGGCGAGCATCATCACGCCCAGGCTCATCCAGGTCACCGACATCACGAGGTGCCCGGCCATGAACGCCAGGTCCCCGGTGCTGAAGGTCATGAAGATCAGCGGGATCGCCGAGCTCACGACGATGAGCAGGACGGCGGCGAGACCGACGATGATCTCCTTCGTCGCTCCCAGCACCCCGGCCGACCGCAGTATCAGCGCCCCGGGCACCGCCAGCAGGACAAGCACCGGCCATGTCAGGATCGGCGAGGCAGGTGTGTCGAACCACGCGGGTGCCACCCGGGGCAGGCAGTAGGCGAGGGTCAGGATGAAGACGGTCCACACCAGGGTGACCGGCAGCCTGTCGGCCAGGACGATCAACGTCGTGGCGATCGCCAGCAGGACGATCATCCACACCATCGCCTCCACCGAGTAGATGTCCATCTGGCGGGTGGCGACCACGATGACGAGGCCGGCGACGCCGCAGCACAGTGCACACCGCAATCCGCCGGCCACGGTCGGTGGATTCTGGTCACCGTCGACCGGTCGCAGTGCGGCCCCGGTGACTGCAGCGCCGACGACCGCGAAGGCGGTGGTGGCACCGGCGATCACCAGGCAGGCCACGACGCCACCGGTCAAGCCGAGGTCGCTGTCGTCGTCGCCGGAGGACGACACGAGGAGCATCACGGGCAACAGCGAGACAGGGATCCACCGGGAGAACACCGACAGTGCCGTCGGCTGCAGCGGCGGCGACAGGGACAGCCACGCCATCACCAGCACCCCGACGAGACCGCTGACGGCCAGCGCCGTGTGCTGGCCGCCGACGTCGAGGACGAGGAGTCCCAGGACGTAGACCGCGGCCGATGTCCCGGACGCGGCGGGCCACGGGCGGTGCCATGTGGTCGTGGCGCCGAGCAGTCCCAGGACGATCAGCGCGAGAGCGTCGAACCGCGTCGTCGCCGTGACGTCGAGCAGGTAGATGATCGCCGGGGTGAGGAACACCGTGCCTGCCGCCACGAGGATCACGGCGAGCGGTTGGCGTCCCCACGCCCAGGCGGTGAACAGGCCTGCCACCGCGAGCGCGGCGACCAGGACGATCCCGGCGGTGGGTGCCAGCCACTCAAGGCCGAACACCAGAACCCAGAGATCGGTGAACAGGCCCAGTACTCCTACACTCAGCAGCGCTGGCGCGGACGGCCCCCGTGGGCTACGACGGTGCACGATGAAGGCCAGGGCGATCAGCGCCAGGCAGATCACCGCTGCACCGGTCACCGCGGTGGCGGGTCCGAGCCAGCCGCGGCTGAACGCCTGGACGGCAAGGAACACCAGTCCGATCACGGTGATGACCGCGCCGAGGATCGAGACCCCGACGGTGATCTTGTCCTTGTCCGCCATGTACGACGCCACGGGGCCGGGGGCGGAGGCAGAGGCGTTCGGGAAAGGACGGTGCGGGACGGCCGCAGTCGGGTACGGATGCCGTGCGGGGTGCTGGATCGGTGGTTGCTGTACTGGTTGCTGCCCGGCAGGTGGCCCGGCAGGCCAGGCCTCGGGGCGTGGCTGCTGTTGCGGCGGGGGAGAGGTGCCCGCAGGCGCCCCCGGATGCTCGGCGTACGTACGGTGCTCTGGGGTCTCTGGGTTGTCTAGGCTTTCGAGTCTGCCGAGGACTTCGGAGGCGATGCGGACGGTGTCCCGGTGTGCGATCTCAGACCTCCGCAGCGACTCGCGTAGGTCTTCCCCCAACCTCCCCAGGTCAGCTCGTGAACCATCCGGTGTGGAAGTTCCATTCATACGCTTTAAGCTAGCAGTGTTCGCCGCGGGGCAGGAGGACTTGTTTCCCGTCCGGGGTACTGCTATGGTCGTGTGCACTACCGCCTGTCAATGATGGCAGGCTGCAAGTGGAGTCTCTCCCACCTGAGACCGCCTTCGTGCAGGGCTCGGGTCAACGAACGGTCGTCGTGTCCACCACAACGTGTGTGGATCGACGGCCGTCCGAGGTGCGGTGCCTGTGCGCCGCCCGGGGGGATTGCGCTCGCAGTACGCGGTACACGTTTCTACCACTGCTACTGAGGAGTTCTCATCAGCGCACAAGCTCGCATAAACGACCGGATTCGAGTTCCCGAGGTCCGACTCGTCGGTCCGGGGGGCGAACAGGTCGGTATCGTCCGAATCGACGATGCACGCAAGCTGGCCTATGACGCCGACCTCGACCTCGTCGAGGTGGCACCGAACGCAAAGCCGCCCGTGTGCAAGATCATGGACTTCGGCAAGTTCAAGTACGAACAGGACCAGAAGGCTCGCGAGGCTCGCAAGAACCAGCAGCAGACCGTGGTCAAGGAGCAGAAGTTCCGCCCCAAGATCAGCGACAACGACTACGAGACGAAGAAGTCCAACGTGGTTCGTTTCCTGGAGAAGGGGTCGAAGGTCAAGGTCACGATCATGTTCCGCGGCCGTGAGCAGTCCCGCCCCGAGCTGGGCTTCCGACTGCTCGAGCGACTCGCCGAGGACGTGCGTGAGTACGGCGTTGTTGAGACCCGGGCCAAGCAGGACGGTCGCAATATGACGATGGTGCTGTCCCCCGTCCGCAAGGGCAAGAAGTAGCACCTCCGACGTCGGTCGGCACCCATTCACGAAGAAGTTAAGGATCCACGATGAAGCAGAAGACCCACAAGGGCACCGCCAAGCGCATCAAGGTCACCGGTTCCGGCAAGCTGCGCCGCGAGCAGGCCAACCGCCGTCACCTCCTGGAGGGCAAGCCCTCCAAGCGCACCCGTCGCCTCAAGGGCACCGAGGACGTCGCTCCCGCCGACGTCAAGCGCGTCAAGCGCCTGCTGGGCAAGGCTTAAGCCTTCCTGCCCGTCTCGACTCGAATCCCGTAATTCCCGGGAACCGAGGGAACAACCTCCGGTGCCCGAACATCAAGAAGCCAGAAGATAAGGACGTCCCACCATGGCACGTGTCAAGCGCTCAGTGAACGCGAAGAAGAAGCGTCGCGAGATCCTCAACGAGGCCTCCGGCTACCGCGGCCAGCGCTCCCGCCTGTACCGCAAGGCCAAGGAGCAGGTCCTCCACTCGAAGACCTACGCCTTCCGCGACCGTCGCGCACGCAAGGGTGAGTTCCGCAAGCTGTGGATCCAGCGCATCAACGCCGCCGCCCGTGCGAACGACATCACCTACAACCGTCTGATCCAGGGCCTGCGTCTCGCCGGCATCGAGGTCGACCGTAAGAACCTCGCCGAGATCGCCGTCTCCGACGCCGCTGCGTTCACCGCCCTGGTCGACGCCGCCAAGGCCGCCCTCCCCGAGGACGTCAACGCCCCCGCGTCCAACTAAGGACCTGCGGCGGTAACGCCGAACGTTTCACCGCGCCCGCCGGTATCGTGCATTTCACGACGCCGGTCGGCGCGGTTTCGTGTATCCACGGCAGGTTGGGGGAGCGGGGCGTTTCATGTCCGGGGTCGGCGCTAGAATCTGGAGCCATGACTTCACTGCCCTCCGCGCCTTCGCCCGCACGCCCCCTCGCCTCCGACTGGCGGACCTGGATGGGCGATGAACCGTTCACCGAACGCACCCCGCGCATCGTCAACGCCGCGAAGCTGCACCGCGCCCAGGCGCGCCGCAAGGCAGGACGCTTTGTCGCCGAAGGCGCCAACGCGGTGACCTCCGCCCTCGCCCACGGTGACGTGGTCGAGGTGTACCTCACCGAGCAGGGCCTGGAGGCCGTCGGCGGCGAGCTCGACCGGCTCACCGCCGAGCGTGAGGTCATTCGGGAATCGGACGCCGACGGCGACGGCCCCGTCGGCGAGGCCCGTGGCGTGCGCGTCCACCTGATCACCGACCGCGCGGCCAGGGCCCTGTCGGAGTCGGTCACCCCCACCGGCATCTTCGCGTTGTGCACCACCTGCGTCACCGACCTCGACGGGCTGGCCGAGCGTGCGCTGCACGGCAGCATGCTCGCCGTGCCCGTGGAGACGGCGGAACCGGGTAACGCCGGTGCGCTCGTCCGCGTCGCCGACGCCACCGGCGCCGCAGGCGTCGTCTTCGCCGGCTCCAGCGTCGACCCGCAGGGCGGCAAGGCCGTCCGCGCCTCGGCGGGTTCGGTCTTCCACCTCCCGGTGGTCCGGCACACCGGCGTCGCCGAGGTCATCGACCAGCTCCACGAGTGGGGCTACACCGTCCTGGCGACCTCCGGTGAAGGGGACGTCTCCCTCGACGACGCCGCCACCGCGCAGGACGGACCGGCGTTGCTCGCCGGCAAGGTCGCCTGGCTGTTCGGCAACGAGGCCCACGGTCTCGGCGACTGGCAGGACCTGGCCGACGTGAGGGTCTCCATCCCCATGGCGGGCATGGCGGAGAGCTTCAACCTTGTCACCGCCGCGGCGATCTGTCTGTACGAGACGGCCCGCGTCGCCCGCCGGGGCTGAGGTCCGCGGTGTTCACGTCCCCGACACCCCGCAGTGGTGGGGGTCATTGGTATTATCTTGAGTCGACTCCAAAAGGGATCGACCGGGACAAGATTGAGTGCGAGGTGCGCTAGGTGGCTGACGACATCGACATGAGTGAAGCCGGGTTGGACGCTGCGGCTGAGGCCGCGGAGAAGGCGTTCTCCGCGGCGGGGAACCTCGACGAGCTGGCCACGTTGCGGCGTGACCACCTCGGCGACGACGCCCCCGTGCCCGCGGCCCGGCGCAACCTCGGCTCGCTGCCGAAGGACCAGCGCAAGGACGCCGGCCGGCTGGTCAACCAGGCGCGCGGACGTATCGAGAAGGCCTTCGCCGCGGCGAAGACCGTGCTCGAGGAGCGGCGCAACGCAGAGGTTCTCGCCGCCGAGCGTATCGACGTCACCGAGCCGACCACCCGTGGCCAGCGTGGCGCGCAGCACCCGATCACCATCCTCTCCGAGCAGATCGCCGACATCTTCGTGGGCATGGGCTGGGAGATCGCCGAGGGGCCGGAGGTCGAGGCGGAGTACTTCAACTTCGACGCCCTGAACTTCCTGCCGGACCACCCGGCCCGCACGCTGCAGGACACCTTCCACGTCGGGCCCGAGGGCTCCGGCCAGGTGCTGCGTACCCACACCTCCCCGGTGCAGGTCCGCACGCTGCTGGAACGCGACGTCCCAGTCTACATCGCCTGCCCCGGCCGGGTGTTCCGCACCGACGAGCTCGACGCCACCCACACCCCGGTCTTCCACCAGGTGGAGGGGCTGGCCGTGGACAAGGGCCTGACGATGGCGCACCTCAAGGGCACCCTCGACCACCTGGCACGCACCCTCTTCGGTGAGGACGCCACCACCCGCATCCGCCCGAACTACTTCCCCTTCACCGAACCCTCCGCAGAGGTCGACGTGTGGTTCCCCAACAAGAAGGGCGGCCCGGGCTGGATCGAGTGGGGCGGCTGCGGCATGGTCAACCCCAACGTCCTGACCGCCATGGGCGTGGACCCGGAGGTCTACTCCGGTTTCGCCTTCGGTATGGGCATCGAGCGCACCCTCCAGTTCCGCAACGGCCTTCCGGACATGCGTGACATGGTGGAGGGCGACGTCCGCTTCACCGAGCCCTTCGGCATCCGTGGCTGATTCCGCAGCAGAACCCCGCACCAACCCGTACCACCTAGAGGAACCGAGCACCCGTCAATGCTGATCTCACAGTCCTGGCTCACCCGCCTTCTCCAGACCTCCACCGCGCCGTTCTCCGTGCCCTCCGAGGAGCTGGACGCCGGCTTCGTGCGCGTCGGCTTCGAGACCGAGGGCTACGAGCGCATCGCCGAGACCACCGGGCCGCTCGTCTTCGGCCGGGTCGCCTCCATCGAGGAGCTCGAGGGGTTCAAGAAGCCGATCCGCTACGTGGACGTCGACGTGGCCGACGCCAACGGCACCGGCGAGCTGCAGCACATCATCTGCGGTGCGCGGAACTTCCGCGAGGGTGACATCGTCATCGTCTCCCTGCCCGGTGCGGTGCTGCCCGGCGGGTTCGAGATCAGCGCCCGCGAGACCTACGGCCGCACGTCCGAGGGCATGATGTGCTCCGCCGCCGAGCTGGGCCTGGCCAAGGTCCAGACCGCCGGCATCATCGCCATCCGTGGCGACGAGGCGCAGGACGCCCGGATCGCCGTGGGCGCGGACGCCCGCGAGTTCCTCGGCCTCGACGACACCGTCTTCGACGTCAACATCACCCCGGACCGCGGCTACGCGCTGTCCGCCCGCGGCCTCGCCCGTGAACTCGCCAGCTCCTTCTCCCTGACCTTCCGCGACCCGGCGAAGGACCCGGCGGCCGCCGCGCTGCCGACCGACCTGCTCGCCGGTCTGCCGCAGGGCACCGGGCGAGGCGATCTGCCGGAGGTGACCGTCGACGAGGCCACGAAGTGTGCCCGTTTCGGCATCCGAAAGGTCGTCGGCGTCGACCCGGCCGCCGAGTCCCCCTACTGGCTGCAGCGTGAACTGCTGCTGTGCGGTCAGCGTCCGGTCAACGCCGCGACGGACGTGACGAACTACGTCATGTTCCTGCTCGGGCAGCCGATGCACGCCTTCGACGCCGACCGCATCACCGGTGACCTGCACGTCCGCCTCGCCCCCGAGGGCAGGACGATCACCACGCTGGACGGTGTGGAGCGCACCCTGTCCGGTGAGGACGTCGTGATCTCCGACGCCACCGGCATCCAGTCGATGGCCGGGGTCATGGGAGGTTCGACCTCCGAGATCTCCGCCTCGACCACCAGCGTGTACTTCGAGGCCGCCTTCTTCGACCAGATCACCGTGGCCCGTACCTCGCGTCGCCACCGCCTGTCCTCGGAGTCCTCGCGTCGTTTCGAGCGTGGCACCGACCCGGCGGTCATCGAGGCCGCCCTCGACTTCGCCGTCGCCCTGCTGACCCGCATCGCCGGTGGCGAGGTCGTCGCCGGTGTCAGCCTGGTCGGTGAGGTTCCCGCCATGCCGGTGATCGACATGCACACCTCGCGTCCGGGCAAGACCGCCGGGATGATCTACCCGACCGGCACCACCGTCTCCCGGCTCACCGAGGTCGGCTGCACGGTCCGTGAGACCGGGGAGCGCGACGCGAACGGGGCCAAGGCCATCGAGGTCACCCCGCCCACGTGGCGTCCCGACCTCACCATGCCCGCCGAGCTCGTCGAGGAGGTGCTGCGGCTCGAGGGGCTCGACAAGATCCCCTCGATCGTGCCCACCGCCCCGGCCGGACGTGGCCTCTCGCCGCGCCAGCGGATGCGCCGTTCGGTCGGTCACGCCCTGGCGTGGAACGGCTACGTGGAGATCCTGCCCAGCCCGTTCATCGCCAACGACGTCTTCGACGTCTGGGGTCTGGACGCCGACGACCCGCGCCGCTCGGCCGTCCGCGTGCTGAACCCGCTGGAGAGCGACGTGGCGACCATCGGCACGAGCCTGCTGCCGTCGATGATCGACTCACTGCGCCGCAACATCACCCGCGGTCAGCACGACGTGGCCCTCTACGGTGTCGAGCAGGTGACCCTGCCCACCGAGGTCTCGGGCACCTCGCCGATGCCCTCGGTGGCGCAGCGCCCCTCCGAGGACGAGGCGGCGACACTGCTGGCGTCACTGCCGTACCAGCCGCTCAACGTCGCGGTCATCGCCGCGGGCGACCGCGTCCTGCAGGGAACCTGGGGTGCCGCCGAGCCTTTCGAGGCGTCCGACGTGCTGGAGGCGGCGACGGTCATCGCCCGCGCCGCCGGCGTCGAGGTCACCCTGCGCAACGCGGAGTACCTGCCGTGGCACCCCGGACGCTGCGCCGAGATCGTCGTGGGTGGCGCAGGCGAAGCGGCGTGGGAGACCGTGGTCGGCCACGCTGGTGAGCTGCACCCGCAGGTCTGCGAGCGGGCCGGTCTGCCGAAGCGGACCGTGGCGCTGGAGATGAACCTCGACGCGTTGCCGCTGGCGGAGTCCTTCCCGCGCCCGGTGCTCTCACCCTTCCCCGCGGTGAACCAGGACGTCGCCGTCGTCGTCGACGAGACGACCCCGGTCGCCGACGTGGAGGCCGCGCTGGTCTCCGGTGCCGGAGAACTGCTGGAGCACATCCGGTTGTTCGACGTCTACCACTCCGACGCCCTGGGCGAGGGCAAGCGGTCGCTGACCTTCACCCTGCGCTTCCGCGCCGCCGACCGCACGTTGACCGAGGACGAGGCGTCCGAGGCACGCGGCGCGGCCGTGGACGCCGCGGCGACCGCCGTCGGCGCGACGCTGCGCGGCTAGACCGCGCGGGGCAGGGGGGCGTCCTGCATAAAAACCGGATTCGTGCATAACTTGCGCTCGTGGTCGTGCGGGTGCATACTTGCACGATGATATCCATCGCAGTCGCAGGCGCCAGCGGGTACGCCGGTGGCGAGGCCCTCCGCCTCCTCCTCAACCACCCCGGCCACGGCCGGGACTTCCGGATCGGCGCACTCACCGGTGCGTCCAATGCCGGCCAGCGCTTCGGGGACCTCGTCCCCGGCCTGCCGCAGCTCGCCGACCGCACCGTCGAGGAGACCACCAATGAGGTCCTGGCCGGCCACGACGTCGCCATACTCGCCCTGCCGCACGGGGTGTCGTCCTCCCTCGACCTCGGCGACACCGTGGTGCTGGACTGCGGCGCCGACCGGCGGTTGACCGACAAGGCCGACTGGGACGCCTACTACGGCGGCGACTACCCCGGCAGCTGGCCCTACGGCATCCCCGAACTGCCCGGCAACCGCGACACCATCGCCGCGGCGTCCGGCGTCGCCGTGCCCGGCTGCTTCCCGACCGGGGCCACCCTGGCCCTGCTGCCCGCCATGGCCGCCGGCCTGATGAGCCCCGAGGTGTCCGTCGTCTCCGTCACCGGCGTCACCGGCGCCGGCAAGAAGCCCGCCGTCGCCCTGCTGGGCGGGGAGACGATGGGCAACGTGCGGGCCTACAAGGTCGGCACGCACCGGCACACCCCGGAGATCGCGCAGAACATCCGTCGCGTCCTGCCTGGTGGTGGTGCCGCTGGGTCCGGTGGCGCGAAGGTCACCTTCACCCCGGTCCTGGCACCGCTGGGACGTGGCATCCTGACCACCGTCACCGCCGCCGCGAACGGCAGCGCCGCCGAGTTGCGCGCCGCCTACGAGGACTACTGCGCCGACGAACCCTTCCTCCACCTGCTTCCCGAGGGCGAACAGCCCGAGGTCAAGAGTGTGGTCGGAACCAACATGGCGCACATCCAGGTCACCGTGACCGACGGTGTGGTGGTCGCCACCAGTGCGATCGACAACCTGACCAAGGGCACCGCCGGCGCCGCCGTGCAGTGCCTCAACCTGATCCAGGGCTGGTACGAGACCGCCGGCCTGCCGATGGCCGGACTGTAGGAGAACAACGGACATGAGCGATACCTTCGACCCGAACGACTCCGCGACCTTCCCGGACCACATCACCGAGCCCCGGGACACCGAGCCGGAGAACGCCGTGGAGCAGACCACCGAGGCCCTCGGCGTCACCGCCGCCGCCGGCTTCCGCGCGGCCTCGACCACCGCGGGCATCAAGCCGTCCGGCAACCCGGACATGGCACTCGTCGTCAACGACGGCCCCGAGTACACCGCCGCGGCGGTCTTCACCCGCAACCGGGTCGTCGCCTCGCCGGTGAAGCTCACCCGCGCGAACAACGACGGCACCTTCCACGCGGTGATCCTCAACGCCGGCAACGCCAACGCGTGCAACGGCGCCCAGGGCGACGTGGACGCCGCGGCCACCGCCGACGCCGTCGCGGAGCACCTCGGCGTGGCGTCCTCCGAGATCGCCGTGTGCTCCACCGGCCTGATCGGCGACACCCTGCCGATGGACAAGATCCTGGCCGGCGTGGAGACCCTGACCGGCCAGGTGGGGGACGACCGGGCGCAGTCCCCGGAGGCGGGCACCGCCGCCGCCGAGGCGATCATGACCACCGACCTGGTCAGCAAGCAGGCCGTGTACCACGGCGACGGCTGGTCCCTCGGCGGTATGGGCAAGGGTGTGGGCATGATGGCCCCCTCGCTGGCCACGATGCTGATCGTGCTGACCACCGACGCCCACGTCGAGGACCCGGCACCCGCGCTCAAGGCGTCCAGCGAGGTCACCTTCGACTGCGTCGACATCGACGGTTCCACCTCCACCAACGACACGGTGATCCTCATGGCCAACGGCGCTTCCGGCGTGACCCCCGACGACGTGGAGTTCCGCGCCGCCGTGCACGCCGTGTGCCTCGACCTGGCGCGCCAGCTCCAGGCCGACGCCGAGGGCGTGACCAAGCGGGTGGCGATCACCGTCACCGGCACCGACTCCGACGCCGAGGCGAAGACCGCCGCCCGCGTCCTCGGGCGCGACAGCCTCTTCAAGTGCGCCATGTTCGGCTCCGACCCGAACTGGGGACGCACCCTCGCCGCCGTGGGCATGGCGCCGGTGGCCATGGACCCCGACGGTATCTCGGTCAGCTTCAACGGCCACCCCGTCTGCGTGGACTCCACCGGCGCCCCCGGGGCCCGGGACGTGGACCTCTCCGGCGAGGACATCGACGTCCTCGTCGACCTCGGCACCGGGGGAGAAGGCAAGGCCACGGTCTGGACCACGGACCTCTCCCACGACTACGTCCACATCAACTCCGCCTACAGCTCCTAGACGACGAGGGAAACACCATGACCGAACCTGACCCCGAGAAGGTCGTCTACCGCGGCGCCACCGACCTCGACCCGGCGACCCGGGCGAACGTGCTCGCCGAGGCACTGCCCTGGCTGCTGCACTACCGCGACAAGATCGTGGTGGTGAAGTACGGCGGCAACGCCATGATCGACGAGGAACTCAAACAGGCCTTCGCCGCCGACATGGCCTTCCTGCGCTCGGTCGGCGCCCACCCGATCGTGGTCCACGGCGGCGGCCCCCAGATCACCGAGATGCTGGAGAAGGTCGACCTGCCCGGCGAGTTCGTCGGCGGGTTCCGGGTGACGACCCCGGAGACCATGGAGTACGTGCGCATGGTGCTCTTCGGCAAGGTCGGACGCGAACTGGTGAACCTCATCAACCAGCACGGCCCCTTCGCCGTGGGCACCTCGGGGGAGGACGCCGGCCTGTTCACCGCCGTCAAGCGCACCGCCACGGTGGACGGGGTCGAGGTCGACCTGGGCCGGGTCGGCGACATCTCCCACGTCAACGCCGAGGTGCTGATGGACCTCATCGACGCCGGACGCATCCCCGTCGTCGCCCCCTTCGCCCCCGACGAGGACGGGCTGGTCCACAACATCAACGCCGACACCGCGGCCGGCGCGCTGGCCGCCGCCGTCGGCGCGGAGCGCCTCGTGGTGCTCACCAACGTGGAGGGCCTGTACACCGACTGGCCGGACAAGAGTTCCCTGGTGTCCAGGATCGCCCCGGACCAGCTCGAGAAGATCCTGCCGGACCTGGACTCCGGCATGATCCCGAAGATGGAGGCCTGCCTGTCCGCCGTGCGCACCGGGGTCTCCGCGGCACACGTGATCGACGGACGTGAGCGCCACTCCGTGATCCTCGAGCTCATGACCGAGGGCGGCATCGGCACGATGATCGCCCGTGACGACTGGGAGTCGCCCCATGCCTGAGAACGACACGAAGAACTGGAAGTCCGGCTGGAAGTCAGCCTGGGAGTCCGCGGTGATGCCCACCTACGGCACCCCGGAGATCGAACTGGTCTCCGGCTCCGGCGCGCGGGTCACCGACGCCGACGGCCGGGAGTACATCGACCTGCTCGCCGGCATCGCGGTCAACGCCCTGGGCCACGCCCACCCGGCGATCGTGCAGGCCGTGAGCGACCAGATCGCCACGCTGGGGCATACCTCGAACATCCACGCACACCCGCAGGCCATCGCGCTGGCCACCGCCCTTCAGGGCCTCATCGCCCCGGACGCCCAGGTGTTCTTCTCCAACTCCGGCGCCGAGGCCAACGAGGCGGCGTTCAAGATCGCCCGGCTCACCGGACGTGGCCGCGTGCTGGCCGCCGAACACGGGTTCCACGGCCGTACCATGGGTGCACTCGCGCTCACCGGCCAGCCGGACAAGCGGGCACCCTTCGAACCGCTGCCCGGCGGCGTGGAGTTCTACCCCTACGGGGACATCGACGCGCTGCGTTCCCTCGTCGAGCAGGACGGCCTGGTGTCTGACACCGCGGCGATCTTCCTGGAGTCGATCCAGGGGGAGACCGGCGTGGTGCCTGCACCCGAGGGTTTCCTGCGTGACGTCCGCGCCCTGTGCGACGAGTACGGGATCCTCATGGTCGTGGACGAGGTCCAGGCCGGGATGGGACGCACCGGACAGTGGTTCGGCTACCAGGTCGAGGACGTCCTGCCGGACGTCGTCACCCTGGCCAAGGGGCTCGGCGGCGGCCTGCCCATCGGCGCCTGCGTCGCCGCGACCCCCGCCGCCCAGCTGCTGGCCAAGGGCCAGCACGGTTCGACCTTCGGCGGCAACCCCGTGGCCTGCGCCGCCGGCAACGCCGTGGTCGACACGATCCGTTCCGAGAACCTTCTCGAGCACGTCGTCGAGATGGAGAAGCTGGTCCGCGCCGAACTGGAGCCGCTGGACACCGTCTCGCACATCCGCGGACGCGGCCTGATGCTCGGCGTGGTGCTCACCGAGGCCCACCCCGGGCTCGTCGGTCAGGCACTGGCCGCCGGACTGCTGGTCAACCAGCCGGCGCCGGACGTCCTGCGTCTCGTCCCCCCGTTGACCGTCACGGAGACCGACCTCCGTGAATCCCTCACCACCATCAAGGAGCTGCTGTCATGACCCGTCACTTCCTCGCCGACGACGCGGTGACCGTCGCCGAACAGGCCGAGATCCTCGACCTGGGTATGGAGATGGTCCAGGACCCCTACCGCACGAGCCTGCGTAACAAGTCCGTGGCCGTGCTGTTCGACAAGACCTCGACCCGCACCCGTTTCTCCTTCGACGTGGGCATCAACCAGCTCGGCGGACACCCCGTCGTGGTGGACTCCGGCAAGTCCCAGATGGGCAAGAAGGAGTCCTACCAGGACACCGGCGCGGTGCTCTCCCGCTTCGTGGACGCCGTGGTGTGGCGTACCGGCGCGCACCAGAACCTGCACGACATGGCGGAGACCGCCACCGTGCCGATCATCAACGCGCTGTGCGACGACTTCCATCCCTGCCAGATCCTCGCCGACCTGCTGACCATCCGTCAGCACAAGGGGGAGCTCAAGGGGCTCAAGGCCGTCTACCTCGGCGACGGGGCCAACAACATGGCCAACTCCTACATGCTCGGTTTCGCCACCGCCGGGGTGGACATCACCATCGCCGCTCCGCAGGGCTTCCAGCCCGAACAGCGTTTCGTCGACCGCGCGCAGGCCCGTGCCGACGAGACCGGTGCCACGCTGACGGTGACCGACCGACCGGACGTGACCGGTGCGGACGTGGTCATCACGGACACCTGGGTGTCCATGGGCATGGACGCCGACCGCGACACCGAGGCGCTGGCGCCCTTCCAGGTCACCGCCGAGATGATGGCGACCGCCGACAAGGACGCGGTGTTCATGCACTGCCTGCCCGCCTACCGCGGCTACGAGGTGGCCGCCGAGGTGATCGACGGTCCGCAGTCGATCGTCTTCGATGAGGCGGAGAACCGGCTCCACGCACAGAAGGCGCTGCTGGAATGGCTGCTGCGCTGAACAACCCGAACGGACCGAACAACACGGGGCCGCTGACCCGCTCGGCCCGGCAGGGACTGATCTCGCGCCTGGTCGAGGGCCGTCGTGTGACGAGCCAACGCCAGCTGCTGGACCTGCTCGCCGACGAAGGGGTCGACATCACCCAGGCCACGCTGTCCCGCGACCTGGTGGACCTCGGGGCGCGCAAGGTGCGCTCCGAGGGGCAGTCGGTCTACAGCCTCGGCTCGCCGGACGGGGAGATCCCCGCCGACGGCCCGGCACGCCTGCGCCGCATCCTCGTGGAACTCCTGGTGGGCACCGACCACTCCGGCAACACCGCGGTGCTGCGCACCCCGCCGGGCGCGGCGCAGTACCTCGCCAGCGTGATCGACCGCTCGGAGCTGCCGGAGGTGGTGGCCACCATCGCCGGTGACGACACCGTCTTCGTGCTGGCGAGGGACCCCGTCGACGGGCGTGCCCTGGCAGAGCACCTCCACGAGATCTCGGTGTCGCCGGCCCCGGCGGTTCTGTCCCCACCGGCCGTGGACGACCACGCACCAGATAGACTTGACCCAACGCAACCCTCATCCGAAAGGACCGACGAACAACATGACTGACCGCGTCGTACTCGCTTACTCCGGTGGCCTCGACACCACCGTCGCCATCCCCTACCTCAAGCAGATGACCGGCGGCGACGTCGTCGCCGTCTCCATCGACCTCGGCCAGGGCGGCGAGGACATGGAGTCCGTCCGCCAGCGCGCCATCGGCGCCGGTGCGGTCGAGTCCATCGTCGTCGACGCCCGTGACGAGTTCGCCGAGGAGTACTGCCTCCCGACCATCAAGGCGAACGCGATGTACATGAAGCAGTACCCGATGGTCTCGGCGATCTCCCGCCCGCTGATCGTCAAGCACCTCGTCGAGGCGGCGCAGCAGCACGGCGGCACCCACGTGGCCCACGGTTGCACCGGCAAGGGCAACGACCAGGTCCGCTTCGAGGTCGGTTTCATGGACACCGACCCGTCCCTGAAGATCATCGCCCCGGCCCGCGACTTCGCCTGGACCCGCGACAAGGCGATCGCCTTCGCCGAGGAGAACAACGTCCCGATCGAGCAGTCGGCGTCCTCGCCGTTCTCCATCGACCAGAACGTGTGGGGCCGTGCCGTGGAGACCGGGTTCCTGGAGGACCTGTGGAACCCGCCGACGAAGGACCTCTACGCCTACACCGAGGAGCCGTCCCTGGGACAGGCCCCCGACGAGGTCATCATCTCCTTCAAGTCCGGCAAGCCCGTGGCGATCGACGGCCGTGAGGTCACCGTGCTGCAGGCGATCGAGGAGCTCAACCGTCGTGCCGGTGCGCAGGGCGTGGGCCGTCTCGACATGGTCGAGGACCGCCTGATCGGCATCAAGTCCCGCGAGGTCTACGAGGCCCCGGGTGCCCTGACCCTGATCCGTGCCCACGAGGCGCTGGAGGACGTGACCATCGAGCGCGAGCTGGCCCGCTACAAGCGCGGCATCGACGCCGAGTGGTCCAACCAGGTCTACGACGGACTCTGGTTCTCCCCGCTGAAGCGTTCCCTGGACGCCTTCGTCGAGTCCACCCAGGAGCACGTGACCGGCGACATCCGCCTGGTCCTGCACAACGGTTCGATCGTGGTCAACGGGCGTCGCTCCGACTCCTCGCTCTACGACTTCAACCTGGCGACCTACGACACCGGCGACACCTTCGACCAGACCATGTCGAAGGGCTTCGTGGAGCTGCACGGCCTGTCCTCCAAGATCGCCAACAAGCGCGACCGCGGCGGGAAGTAAGGACATATGACCGACAAGCCGACCGAGAAGCCGATCGAGAAGCACGGCACCAACGAGGGCGCACTGTGGGGCGGCCGGTTCGCCGGCGGACCCACCGAGGCGATGGCCGCGTTGAGCAAGTCGACGCACTTCGACTGGGTGCTGGCCCCCTACGACGTGCTGGCCTCCACGGCGCACGCCAAGGTGCTGCACCGGGCCGGGCTGCTCTCCGACGAGGACCTGGCCACGATGCTCGACGGGCTCACCCGCCTGGGTGAGGACGTCGCGTCCGGCGCCTTCGGTCCGGACGCCGGCGACGAGGACGTCCACGGCGCGATGGAGCGCGGGCTGATCGACCGGGTCGGCCCGGAGGTCGGCGGTCGGTTGCGTGCGGGTCGTTCCCGTAACGACCAGGTCGCCACGTTGTTCCGCATGTGGGTGCGCGACGCGGTGCGTGAGACCACCGACGGCGTGCTCGACGTGGTCGACGCCCTGGTCGCGCAGTCCCAGGAGAACCCGGACGTGGTGATGCCGGGCAAGACGCACTTCCAGGCGGCACAGCCGGTGCTGCTGGGACACCAGCTGCTGGCGCACGCGCAGCCGTTGCTGCGCGATGTCGCCCGGTTCCGTGACCTGGACAGGCGTCTGGCCGTGTCCCCGTACGGCTCCGGCGCGCTGGCGGGTTCCTCGCTGGCGCTGGACCCGGAGGCGATTGCCGCGGACCTCGGTTTCGACTCCGCCGGCGACAACTCGATCGACGCGACGAGTTCGCGCGACTTCGCCTCGGAGACCTCCTTCGTGCTGGCGCAGGTCGCCGTGGACCTGTCGCGTCTGGCCGAGGAGATCATCGCCTGGTCGACCCCCGAATTCGGCTACGTGACCCTCGCGGACGAGTGGTCGACCGGTTCGTCGATCATGCCGCAGAAGAAGAACCCGGACGTCGCCGAGCTGATGCGTGGCAAGACCGGCCGGCTCATCGGCAACCACACCGGCCTGCTGGCCACGCTCAAGGCACTGCCGTTGGCCTACAACCGTGACCTGCAGGAGGACAAGGAGCCCATCGTCGACTCGGTGGCGCAGCTGCGGCTGCTGCTGCCGGCGATGGCCGGGCTGGTCGGCACGCTGACCTTCCACCCGCAGCGTCTGCGCGAGCTCGCTCCCGCCGGGTTCACCCTGGCCACCGACCTCGCCGAGTGGATGGTCCGCCAGGGTGTTCCCTTCCGCGACGCCCACGAGGCGTCCGGTCAGTGCGTGCGCATCGCCGAGAGCAGGGGAGTGGACCTGGTCGACCTCACCGACGACGAGCTGTCCGGCGTGCACCCGGGGCTCACCCCGGAGGTCCGCGAGGTCCTCACCGTCGACGGTGCGGTGGCATCGCGCTCGACCCGCGGCGGCACCGCCGGCGTGCGGGTCGCAGAGCAGCTCGGACGCGTCGAGGACGCGGTCGCCGACGCGCGGGTGTGGACGGGGACACCGCTGCGCTGATAGCGTCCGGTGTCATGAACACCATGTACGCCGTCAACTACACCGCCGCACGGCTCCGGTCCGCCGGAGTCGTCGGTGGGTGCACACGGCAACGCGCGTCGTCGCGCGTCACCCGGGGGAAGTAGACAACGCCAACAGGCGCACCCGCCGCTCAGCCAGTCCAGCCGGGCGGCGCTTTCGGCGTGCCCGGAACACGTCCCGGACGCAGGTCCACACCAGGACCCGTCGGGACAGCTTTTCCGCGGAGTGTGCATTTCCTTGCCTACCTACAGGCCCAACAACGGTCGTCACGAGAACGGCCAGAACTACCTCGTCAACGACGCGACGATCAGGAAGGTCGTCGGACTCGTCCACCGAGATGACGGCGATGACAGAGTTGACAGAGATGACAGAGGCGACACCGTCGAGATCGGTCCCGGTCACGGTGCGCTGACGTTCCCGCTCCAGGACCGGGTCCTGCGCGGCGGAGGCGGCGGGTCGCTGACCGTCGTCGAGATCGACCCGGACAACGTCCGGTGGCTGGAGCAGAGACTGGACCCGGCCGTCCACATCGTCGAGCAGGACTTCCTCGAGTTCCTCCTGCCCGACTCGCCGTACCGCATCGTGGGCAACCTGCCGTTCCACCTGACCACGGCGATGCTGCGACGGGTCCTGCATGCTCCGGGGTGGACCGATGCGGTGGTGATCACCCAGTGGGAGGTCGCACGGCGACGCGCCGGTGTCGGTGGCGCGACGATGATGACGGCGCAGTGGTGGCCGTGGATCACCTTCGACCTCCACGGACGGGTGCCCGCCGGGCACTTCCGTCCGCGTCCGACGGTGGACGGGGGAGTGCTGGTGATGAGTCGACGGCGCGAGCCTCTCCTCGACGTCCGGGACCGTGCACGCTACCGTGCCTTCGTTCATGGGGTCTTCACCGGGAAGGGCCACGGGATCAGGCAGATCCTGGTCCACGCGTCGCGGCGACGCGGGCCCGGCGGCATCCGCGGCCGTGGCGTGCGGGACGTGCAGGACGCACTGCGTGAAGCGGGTGTGCCGGACGCTGCACTGCCCAAGGAGCTGGACGCCACGCAGTGGGTCAGCCTGTTCACCACCCTGTGCGGACGGGGGCCGCGAATGCGGATAGACTGAGCGCATGATCGATTCCCGACTTCTCGAGATCCTCGTGTGCCCCCAGGACAAGCAGTCCCTGGAGGTCCACGGTGACTATCTGGTCAACCCACGGCTGAGCGTGGCCTATCCGGTGCAGGACGGCATCCCCGTCCTGCTCGCCGACGAAGCCGTCAGCTGGCCGCTGACCGGTATCTAACTCCATCACGGGAAGTACAGAAGGAACCACAGGAATGACCGACAACACCAACATCCTCGACGAACTGCAGTGGCGGGGCCTCGTCGCACAGTCCACCGACCTCGACGCCCTCCACGAGGAGCTCGACACCCCGACCACCGCCTACGTCGGCTTCGACCCGACGGGCCCGTCGCTGCACGCCGGGCACCTGGTGCCGCTGCTGATGCTGGCGCGTCTGCAGCGTGCCGGGCACACGCCGATCGTCATGGCCGGCGGTGCCACCGGCATGATCGGAGACCCGCGCGACGTCGGGGAGCGCACCATGCTCTCGGTCGACGAGGTCGCAGCGAACGTCGAGCGGATCAAGAAGCAGCTCGCACGGTTCGTCTCCTTCGAGGGGGGCAACGCCGCGATCCCGGCGAACAACATCGAGTGGACCGAGAAGATGACGGCCATCGACTTCCTGCGTGACCTGGGGAAGAACTTCGGCCTGAACACGATGCTCGCCAGGGACACGGTGAAGCGTCGCCTTGAGTCGGACGGGATGAGCTACACCGAGTTCTCCTACATGCTGCTGCAGGCCAACGACTTCGTGGAGCTGCGTCGCGCGCACGACTGCCGGCTGCAGATCGGTGGATCCGATCAGTGGGGCAACATCGTCTCGGGTGTCGACCTGAACCGTCGGCTGGACGGGGAGACCGTCCACGGCCTCACCGTCCCACTGGTCACGGACTCGGAGGGACGCAAGTTCGGTAAGTCCACCGGTGGCGGCAAGCTCTGGCTCGACCCGGAGATGACCAGCCCGTACAGCTGGTACCAGTACTTCCTGAACGCGGCGGACGCCGACGTGATCCGTTACCTGCGTTGGTTCACCTTCCTCGACCAGGTCGAGCTGGACCGGTTGGCGCAGGAGGTGGCTGAGCGACCGTTCAAGCGGGAGGCCCAGCGGGTGCTCGCCCGTGAGATGACGTCCCTGGTCCACGGTGACGAGGCGGTGGCGAAGGTCGAGAAGGCTGCGGAGGCACTCTTCGGTAAGGCAGAACTCGCCGAGCTCGACGAGCAGACCCTGGGAGGTGCACTGTCGGAGACCGAGGTCGCCGAGGTCGCACCGGGGACCGGGGTCGTGGGCCTGTTGGTCGCCACCGGACTGGAGAAGTCGAAGGGTGCTGCTCGCCGGACGATCGGTGAAGGTGGTGCCTACGTGAACAACGTGCGCGTCTCCGACCCGGAGTGGGCACCGGGTTCGGAGGACCTCCTGGCCGGTGACTGGCTCGTGCTGAGGAAGGGCAAGAAGCGCTTCGCCGGCGTGCACGTCGGCTAGAACATCCCTTCCACGGAAGGAGAAATGGCCCCGCAACCCGCTGACCAGCGAAGTTGTGGGGCCATCGGCATGTGTGTAGATTA
Organism: Corynebacterium sp. AOP36-E1-14; assembly: GCF_052377495.1. NCBI lineage: Bacteria > Bacillati > Actinomycetota > Actinomycetes > Mycobacteriales > Corynebacteriaceae > Corynebacterium > Corynebacterium sp. AOP36-E1-14. Next base: position 160 of record NZ_JBQSWV010000022.1, on the reverse strand, counting down.
ATGCGAGTCAGCGAGACACCGGGACACAGTCCGGGTGGTGCTGGCACGAGGTGCACACTTCATCGGCTGTTAACCGCCGGGTTGCGTACTCGCAACGTGATGGTGTACCTTGAATCTCAGCCGCAACGGCGTCCCCTTGATTCTTCTTGGTGGGTTAGTT
>NZ_JBQSWV010000021.1:0-62712 GCF_052377495.1 Corynebacterium sp. AOP36-E1-14 | reverse complement strand
CGCCGTCGAGGCTGCGCTCCAGCTCAAGGAAGCTGGCGGCGACCGCAACGTCGTCGTTCTCTCCGTCGGCCCGGCCAGCGCTAAGGACGCGCTGCGCAAGGCGCTGTCCCTCGGTGCTGACGAGGCGATCCTCGTCACCGACGACGCACTCGCCGGTTCCGACGCGCTCGGCACGGCCTGGACCCTGTCCAACGCGCTGAACCTCGTCGACGACATCGAGCTGATCATCGCGGGCAACGCCTCGACCGACGGCGTCGCCGGCGCGGTCCCGGGTCTGCTCAGCGAGTACCGCCAGATCCCCGCCCTGACCCACCTCCGCACCCTCGAGGTCAGCGGCGACAAGGTCTCCGGCGAGCGTGTCACCGAGGACGGCATCTACACCGTCGAGGCCCCGAAGCCGGCCATCGTCTCGGTGACGGAGAAGGCCAACACCCCGCGTTTCGCCGTCTTCAAGGGCATCATGGCCGCCAAGAAGAAGAAGATCCAGGAAGTCGGCCTCGCCGACATCGGAGTGGCTCCGGAGAACGTCGGCCTGGCCGCCGCCTCCACCTCCGTGACCACCGCTGCCCCGAAGCCGGAGAAGACCGCGGGCGAGATCATCACCGACGAGGGCGACGGCGGCAACAAGCTCGTCGAGTACCTCGTGTCGAAGAAGCTCGTCTAGTTCACCCACCGGTTCAGCGCGAACGAAACTGTCGAAAGGACATACACAACCATGACCAACGTCCTGGTACTTGTCGAGCACACTCAGGGTGAACTGAAGAACTCCACCCTGGAGCTCATCACCGCGGCCCGCGCGTTCGGCACCGTCGGTGCCATCGTCGTCGGCGCCCCCGGCACCGCCGAGAAGCTGCAGGAGGGTCTGGCCGCCGGTGGCGCCGAGACCATCTACGCCGCGGAGTCCGACGACGCCGAGAAGTACGTCGTCACCCCCTCCGTGGACGCCGTCTCCGGCCTCGCCGCCCAGCTGCAGGTCCCGGTGATCATCGCCGCCGGTGCCGCCGGCAACGAGATCGCCGGACGTGTCGGTGCCCGCGTGGCCTCCGGCGTCCTGTACGACCAGATCGCCGTCAACGCCGACCGTTCCTCCAAGGGTTCGATCTTCGGTGGCGACTTCACCGTGGACTCCACCGCCGGTGGCGCCTCGCCGGTCTACACCCTGCGTGCCGGAGCCGTCGACCCGGAGCCGCAGGCGGCCTCCGGTACGGTCCAGCCCGTCGAGCTGCCGGCCGCCGGCCCCACGGCCGTGACCATCACCTCCTTCTCCCCGGCGGAGAAGGCTGACCGTCCCGAGCTCACCGAGGCGAAGATCGTCGTCTCCGGTGGCCGTGGTGTCGCCGGCCCGGACGGCTTCCGCGACGTCATCGAGCCGCTGGCCGACGTCCTCGGTGCCGCCGTCGGTGCGTCCCGCGCCGCGGTCGACGCCGACTACTACCCGGGCAAGTTCCAGGTCGGCCAGACGGGCAAGACCGTCTCCCCGAACCTGTACCTGGCCCTGGGCATCTCCGGTGCGATCCAGCACAAGGCCGGCATGCAGACCTCGAAGACCATCGTCGCGGTCAACAAGGACGACGAGGCGGGCATCTTCGAGATCGCCGACTTCGGTGTCGTCGGCGACCTCTTCAAGGTCGCCCCGCAGGCCACCGAGGCCCTCAAGGCCCGCGGCTAGCCAGCCACCCCCGCATCCCCCCGGGGCCGGAGAGTAGACTCTCCGGTGAACCGGTGAGGTGCACCGTGCACGGCACGACGACGACCCGCACTCACCGAGTGCGGGTCGTCGTCGTTGCGCGTCGGGCCCTCACACCACACCCCGAAGTGCTCCCACGCGGGCGCCCCCGATAAGGACAACTCCTCCGTGACCACCCTCTTCGTCATCATGTGCCTGATGCTCGCCACCGTCCTCACGGTGGGTGTGGGTGACCGGATCGGGTTACCGTGGCCGGTCCTGCTGCTGCTGGTGACCACGGCGGTGATGTTCATCCCCGGCACCCCCACCATCGAGATCGAGCCGGAACTCATCCTCCCGCTGTTCCTGCCGCCACTGCTGTGGGCGCTGGCCAGACGCACCTCCTGGGGCATGTTCCGCGACCAGTGGCGCACCATCCTCAGCCTGTCGGTCGGCCTTGTCTTCATCACCGTGGCCGCGGTCACCGGTGTGACCATGCTGATCATCCCCGGGGTGGGGCTGGTCTCGGCCATGGCGGTGGGGGCCGCGGTGGCACCACCGGACCCCGTCGCGGTGGAGGCTGTCGCCGAGCCCGCGGGCATCCCGCGAAGGATCATCGGCTCGCTGCAGTCCGAGGGGCTGTTCAACGACGCCGCCTCCCTGGTCATCTTCAGTGCGGCGATCACCGCCGCGGAGTTCCACCACGACATCCACTGGTTCGAGGCCGGGGGAACGTTCATCTACAGCGCCCTGGGAGCCGTGGCGTCGGGCTGGCTGGTCGGCCGCGGTTCGGCCCTGGTGCTCGGGTGGGTGGACTCGCCGGTGGCCGGCAACGCCTTCACCTGGGTGCTGCCGTTCATGGTGTACCTGGCGGCGGAGGAGATCGGCGTGTCCGGGGTCATCGCCGTGGTCGTCGCCGCGGTGGAGCTGACCTCCCGCGCCGACGCCACCGCCGCCGACGCCCGGCTGACCGGCTCGGCCTTCTGGGAGGTCACCGAACTGCTCGTCACGGGCCTGGCCTTCGGGCTGATGGGCATGAACGTGCGCGACGCGATCATGGACGACGACACCGACCACCTCAACCCGGTGTGGTGGGGCCTGGTGATCTCCGTGGTGCTGATCCTGGTGCGGTTCCTCTGGATGTGCTGGCTGCTGCGGGTCAACCGCCGTAAGGGCGGACGCTACCGCGCGCCCATCCGGTTCACCGACGTGATCCTGCTCAGCTGGTCCGGCATGCGCGGGCTGGTGACGCTGGCCCTGGTGCTGTCGCTGAACCCGGTCGACTTCCCGATGCGCGACGAGTTCATCATCGTGGCCTTCGTGGTCCTGCTGTGCACCATGGTGATCCCGGGCCTCACGCTGCCCGCGCTGACGAACTACCTCCGCGAGCACCACGATCTCCAGGACCTGGACGACAAGCTGACCGAGGAGGCCCTCGACGAGGCCTACCGGGCGGCGATGAGCGTGGTCCGCCAGCAGATGGGCGAGGGGCTGTCCCCGGAGCAGGCGGCGAGGATCGAGGAACGCCTGGGCATCGTGCGCTCGGTCTCCAGCCTCGACGACAGCTCCGACGACACCTCCGAGGAGGTCAACGACGGTGGCACCGGGGCCATCCGCACCGGCTCGACCGGTGGGAGCGAGACAGAGGCGCTGCGCCGGCGCCGCGAGCACCGCCAGGAACTCGCGCGACGTGCCGTGGAGGTGCGCCGTGAGTCGATGTACGCCGCCCAGCGCAGCCTCGCCGCGGCGAAGTTCCGCAAGGGTGTCGACCCGGAGGTCATCGCCGAGAAGATGCGTGAGCTCGACCGACGCCTGCTGGCGTTCCCCGGGGAGAAGTGAGCATGGCACCTGTGACACGGAGGATCTTCGCCGACCACGCGGCCACCGCGCCGTTGCGTCCCGAGGCGGTGGACGCCGCCACGGCGGCCGCCGGCCTGCTCAACCCGGCCGGGCAGTACGCCTCGGGCCGTGAGGCCCAGCGCGTGCTGGAGGACGCCCGTGAGCAGGTGGCGGAACTGCTCGGCGCCGACCGCGCGGAGGTACTCTTCACCGCCTCCGGCACCGAGTCCGACAACCTCGCCGTCCAGGGGCTCGCCTTCGGTGCGCGGACGGCCCGCGGGCCCGGTGCCCGGCGCATCCACTCCGCGGCCACCGAGCACCCGGCGGTCGTGGAGACCGTCGACTGGCTGTGCGGCGACCTGCTCGGGGGCGGGGAACCGCTGTTCGAGCACGTCGAACTGGCGGTGGACGGCCACGGGCGTGTGGGCGCCGGGAACGTCCCGGCGCTGGATCCGTCCACCGACGCGCTGGTGACCTGCATGTGGGCCAACAACGAGACCGGCAACCTGCAGCCCGTCGCCGAACTGGCGGACCTCGCGGCAGGGTCGGGTGTGCCCTTCCACGTCGACGCCGTCCAGGCCGTCGGTCACGTCCCGGTGGACTTCCACGCCCTGGGCTGCACCACGCTCGCGGCGAGCGCGCACAAGTTCGGCGGACCGAAGGCCACCGGGATCCTGCTGGCACGTCGCGACGCCGGACTCGTCAGCCCACTGCGCGGCGGCGGGCAGGAACGTAAGGTCCGCTCCGGCACCGCCGACCCGCAGGGGGCGGCTGCCACCGCCGCCGCACTCGCCGCGGCCGTGGCGGAGACCGCCCGTGAACACGAACGTCTCAGCGTCCTGCAGGAGCGTCTGCTGGCGACCGTGCGCCAGATCCCGGACGCACGCACCTACACCGACCCGTCCGGCGGCGCCCTGCCCGGCCACGTGCACGTGGGGTTCCCGGGGGCGGAGGGCGACAGCCTGATCATGCTGCTCGACGTCGCCGGGGTCGACGCCTCCACCGGCTCGGCCTGCTCGGCCGGGGTCAACCGGGCCAGCCACGTGCTCACCGCGATGGGCGTTCCGGTGGACGTGGCCCGTGGTGCACTGCGGCTCACCCTGGGCACCGCCACCACCGCCGCCGACGTGGACCGGCTGTGCACCCTGCTGCCCGGGGTGGTCGACCAGGCCCGTGCGGCAGGCATGGCCTAGCAGGTGAGAGGCCGCGTACCCACCGTGTAGGGTGAAGGGCTGACTGCAGGGCCCCACACGTGGGGCGGAGAAGAGAGCACGAGAGGAACGGGTACACACGATGCGGGTTGTCGCGGCTATGAGCGGTGGGGTGGACTCCTCCGTGGCTGCAGCACGGGCACTGGAGGCCGGACACGAGGTCATCGGCGTGCACCTGGCGTTGAGCCAGTCGCCGGAGGCCGTGCGGGCGGGTTCGCGTGGCTGCTGCTCGCTGGAGGACTCCGCCGACGCCCGCCGGGTCAGCGACTCCCTGGGCATCCCGTTCTACGTGTGGGACTTCTCCGACCGTTTCAAGGCCGACGTCATCGACAACTTCGTGGAGTCCTACGAGATCGGCGAGACCCCCAACCCCTGCCTGCGCTGCAACGAGAAGATCAAGTTCGAGGCGCTGCTGGACCGCTCCATCGCCCTGGGGTTCGACGCGGTGGTCACCGGGCACTACGCCCGCCTGCACGACGGGGTCATGCGCCGCGGCATCGACGACAACAAGGACCAGTCCTACGTGCTCGGCGTGCTCGACGACGAGCAGCTGGCTCACTGCCTCTTCCCAGTCGGCGACACGGTCAAGCCCGAGATCCGTGAGGAGGCCGCCGGGCTGGGCATGGGTGTGGCCTCCAAGCCGGACAGCCACGACATCTGCTTCATCCCCGACGGCAACACCCAGGCGTTCCTGGGCAACCAGATCGGTCTGCGCCCCGGCATGGTCAAGTCCGTGGAGGGCGAGACCCTCGCCGAGCACGACGGCGTCTACGGCTTCACCATCGGCCAGCGTAAGGGCCTCGGCGTGGCAGGTCCCGCCGCCGACGGCCAGCCGCGCTACGTCACCGACATCGACGCCTCCACCGGCACGGTGACCGTGGGTGGGCGTGAGGACCTGCGTGTCGGCCACATCACCGCCGACCGGCTCAAGCGTCTGGACCCGGCCAAGCACGGCAGCACCTTCGAGTGCGACGTGCAGGTCCGCGCCCACGGCGGCGTGGTCCCGGCCACCGCCACCCTCGGCGGGGGATCGGTGGAGCTGGAGCTGCACGAACCGTTGCGCGGGGTCGCCCGCGGCCAGGCCGCGGTGGTCTACCTGCCGGACGCCGAGGGCGACATCCTGCTCGGGTCCGGCACGATCTGCCGGACGCAGCCCTGGTCCGAGACGGTGCCTACATCACAGGCGTCGCAGGCACGGACCGCGTGAACGAGACGATGACTCGTTTCGCCTGGTGGGAGGACATCCGCACCGACCACGTCGACCTCCGTGCCGCCCTGGCCGCGGCGTCCCGGCGCACCCGCGACGTGGACGAGGACGTTGGCGTGGTTCCCCCGCTGAGTCTGCCGCAGGGTGACCTTCTGCCCGCCAGCGCGGCGATGGGCGTGCTCGTCGGTGGGCCCTACCTGCGCTCCCACGCCCGCGGCTGGGAGATCGCCCCGGGCCGGACGCTGGACGCCCGGCACTTCCTGGGGCGGCTGCACGAGCTCACCGACATCGTCGCCGAGGTCATGCCGGGCACCGACCGGCTGATGGTGCACGTCACCGGCCCGTGGACCTTCGGGGCGGACGTGGAGTACCGCGGGCACCCGCTGTGCTTCGACCGTCCGGCGTTCCGGGACGTGGCGCTGTCGCTGGGCGAGGGCGTCCGGGAGTTCTGCGACGCGGTGGGAGCGTCGGTGGTGCACGTGCATGAACGACGCCTCGGCGAGGTCACCTCACACCTGCAGGGCGCGACGGAGTTCGAGACGATGCAGGTCGACCGCGAGGTCGCGCTGAACGTGGAGCGCAGGTTCATCGACCAGGTGCGTGGTGGGACCGCGCGCCGGGTGGTCCTGGACACCGGGCTGGTGTGGCCGGAACTGCTGCACACCGGCGCCGACGCGCTGGTCGTCGACGAGATCTCCGGGGAGCGCACCGACGACGTGGCCGGGCTGATCGACGCCGGGGCACAGGTCGCCTGGCGGGTGGACGACGCCCGGTCGAGCGAGGACATCGCCCGCGAGGTCATCGGCACGTGGCGGCTCTGGACCTTCGACGCGGCCACCCCCGAACCCCAGATCGACCTCGTCGCCGTGGGGGACGGGGTACTGAAACCGGGCCCGGCGGCCGAGCTCGCCCGGACCGTGCGCGGGGCCGCGGCGCTGCTGCACAGCAACTAGGCGCGGTGCCCCGGGGTCGGGAGGGGACTACTCGGAGCCGAGGTCCACGACCTCGAACTCCAGCAGCGAGGCGCCCGTGGCGACGGGCTTCTTGCCCTCGCCGCCGTGCGGGCCGCTGTGGGCGGCCTTCGCCGGGCCGTCCGCCCACGCCTGGAAGTCCTCCTCGGTCGCCCAGGTGGTGACCACGAAGTAGCGGGTCTCGCCGGCGGTGGGGCGCAGCAGCTGGAAGCCCTCGAAGCCGGGGGAGCCGTCGACGGTGTGTGCGCGGGCGGCGAAACGGGCCTCGAGCTCGGGGCCGGCGCCCTCGGGGACGTCGATGGCGTTGATCTTCACGACGGACATGTTGCTCCTTGCTTCGGGGTGAGAGTGTGTTTCCACCAGCGAGTCTACCGCCGTCCAGCCCCCTCGTCGTAGACGTCCTCGACGGCCGCGAACAACCAGGCGGGCTCGATACCGGAGTTGTCCGCCAGCCGGCGAATGGAGCACAGCACGCTCATCACCGGTAGTCCGAACTCCCAGGACCAGTCCTCGTCGGTGAAGGTACCGGACGTGATCGTCACGGTCGGCAGCTGCGCCCCCTCAGGTACTGGGGGACGGAACCCCGCAGTCGTGGATCCTCGACACGGTGGAGTCAGCGAAGATGAATCCGGGAGCGTGGCCAGGTTCAGGAACGTCGGCCCGGCTCAGCGTCATCACCGTGGACCACCAGCGTGCCATCGCCCAGCGCGTCGTGAATCTCGGTGTCGGTGAGCTGGGAGTCGAGGGCGAACCCGCGGAACCGGTCGAGTACGTCAGTGAAGGCCATCAGTGAAGGCCGCGAGGCTGATAGTAGTCCTGACGTCACTACAGTCGACTGTAGTGACGTCAGGACTACTTCGGTCGGTCGAAGTCCATTTGCGGGCGGTCAGCGCACCGCGTCCGGCCCTTCGGCCAGCAGTAGCTTGAAGCCGTCCTCGTCGAGGACCGGGACACCCAGGTCCTCGGCCTTCTTCAGCTTCGAGCCCGCCTTCTCCCCGGCGACGACGAAGTCGGTCTTCTTTGACACGGAGCCGGACGCCTTGCCCCCGTGGGCCTCCACGACCTCCTTGGCCTCGGTGCGGTCGAAGTCGACGAGCGATCCGGTGACCACCAGGGTCAATCCCTCCAGGGTCTGCTCCGGGCGCTCGGAGGCCTCGATGATCTGCTCCATGCGCACCCCGGCGGCGGCCCAGGCGTCGACGATCTCGCGGTGCCAGTCCACGGCGAACCAGTCCTTCACCGACTGGGCGATGATGCCGCCGACCCCGTCGATGTCGGCCATCTCCTCGACAGAGGCTTCGTCGATGGCGGGGATGGACTGCAGCTTCGCGGCGAGCGCCTTGGCCGCGGTGGGGCCGACGTGGCGGATCGACAGGGCGGTGATCACCCGCCACAGGTCCACACCCTTGGCCTCCTCGAGGTTGGCCAGCAGCACCTCGCCCTGCTTGTTCAGCGCGCCTGCCTTTGTGGTGTACGCACTGGTGGTGGCCAGCTTCTCCGGGGTGAGGGAGAACAGGTGGCCCTCGTCGGGCAGGACACCGGAGTCGATGAGGTCGTGGGCGGCGCGCTCGCCGAGCGCGTCGATGTCGAAGGCGCCACGTCCGGCGAGGTAGTTCAGGCGGTTCTGCAGCTGGCCGGGGCAGTAGCGGGTGTTGGGGCAGCGCCAGTCGGCGTCGCCGTCGCGGGTCGGCGACAGCGGCGTGCCGCACTCCGGACACAACGACGGGTAGAGGTACTCGCGTTCCTCCCCGGTGCGCGCGCTCTCCACGGGGCCGAGGACCTCGGGGATGACCTCGCCGGCCTTGCGGATCATGGCACGGTCGCCGAGCCGGACGCCCTTGCGGTGCGCCTCGGTGGCGTTGTGCAGCGTGGCCATGGTGACGGTGGACCCGGCGACGTAGGTCGGCGTCATGACCGCGTACGGGGTGGCGCGCCCGGTGCGTCCGATGCCCACGCGGATGGACTCCACGGTGGTCACCGCCTCCTCCGGCGGGTACTTGTAGGCGATGGCCCAGCGCGGTGCGCGGCTGGTGGCACCCAGGTCCTGCTGCTCGGAGACGTCGTCGATCTTCACGACGAGCCCGTCCATCTCGTGGGCGGCGTCGTGACGGTGCTCGCCCCAGTAGGTGACCGCGTCCAGCACCTCGGCCACGGTGCGCACCTGCCGGGTGTAGGGGCTCACGGGCAGCCCCCAGGCCTCGATCGCCCGGTAGCCGTCGTGCTGGCTGGCCGGCTCGAAGCCTTCGCGGGCGCCGATGCCGTGGCAGATCAGACGCAATGGACGCTTGGCCGTCTCCTCCGGGTTCTTCTGCCGCATCGCCCCGGCGGCGGCGTTGCGGGGGTTGGCGAACATCTTCTTGCCCTCGGCCTGCCGGTCGGCGTTCATCGTGGCGAAGTCCTCAACGGTGATGAAGATTTCGCCGCGGATCTCCACCAGGGCGGGCACGGGGAACTCGTCGGTGCCGGTGAGCACGTCCGGGATGTCGTCGAGGGTGCGGGCGTTGTGGGTGACGTCCTCGCCGGTGACGCCGTCACCGCGGGTGAGGGCGAGGTCGAGCCGGCCGTCGATGTAGAGCAGGTCGATCGAGGCACCGTCGATCTTCAGTTCGGTGAGGTAGGTCGGCGCGGGGGTGCGTTCGAGCCACTCACGCATCTCGTCGAGGCTGAAGACGTTGTCGAGACTGAGCATCTGCTCACGGTGGTCGACGTTGCGGAACGGTGAGTTCTCCGGCGACGGGGCGACCTCCTGGGTGGGGCTGGTGCCCTGCACCACCTCCGGGTGGGACGCCTCGAGCTCCTGGAGCTCACGCATCATCGCGTCGAAGTCGGCGTCGGAGATCTCGGGCGCCTCGTAGTAGTACAGCTCCCGGTGGCGGCGGATGTCGGACGCCAGCGTGGTCCACCGGTCTTCGGGTGTCTGCTCGGGAGTGTGCTCAGTTGTGTGCTCGGGTGTCTCAGTCACCTGGGCCAGTGTAGTGAGCGCGGTGCCGCCGGGGGAGCCGCACCTGGCGGCAACCGGATGGTTCTACGGACAGATGAGTGCCTGTTCACAGGGGACGGCACTCCTGTGGTGTGCATCACTACCGGTGGGGGTGGTGGTATCTGCGGTGGTCATAACTAGGTGGAGGTGGCGTCCGTGCCGTGCCCTGCGGTGATGGCGGGAATGTGATGTGGGTATCGGGGTGGTCCGAAGTTCGTGGGGGTAGATCTGTTCACCTGGGAAAACCTAGCGTTGTCGGTGTCAAGGAGCCCCACAGGGAACACCACACACGCAGACCAGCACTGAAATCCGATGGCTGCACCTCCAGAAAGGACGATCACATGTTCAACCTGCTCAGCCGTGAAGAGATCAACGAGATGACCGCCGGCGCCAACTACTTCCTGTTCGGTGACGACGAGGCCATCGCCGTGGACACCCCGGAGCACGACGACTTCCTCGTCTAGCCCCACCTGGTTCCCGTCGCCCGGGTGCACGATCACCATGATCGTGCACCCGGGCGACGTCGTTGGGCGGCGTTGGACGTCGCTGTTCGACCACGCCCGGGGTTTCATGTCCGGGGTGCGTTATAGAGTGGCTGCCATGACCACCGCCGAGCACTTCGACCCGACCCACCTCCTCAGCTTCGACCTGGAGACCACCGGAACGGATCCCTTGACCGCACGGATCGTGACCAGCGCGCTGATCACCATCAACGGCCGTGAACGCGACGACCTGGAGATGCTCGCGGACCCGGGGATCCCGATCCCCGAGGGGGCGTCGAAGGTGCACGGCATCTCCACGGAGTACGCGCAGGAGCACGGCCGCCCGCACGCCGAGGTGTTGTCCGAGACCATCGAACGCATCCGTGCCGGCTGGCGCGCCGGGGCTACCCTGGTCGTCTACAACGCCGCCTACGACCTCACCGTCCTGCGCAGCCTGGAACCGTCCTTCACCGTGGACGGCCCCGTCATCGACCCGCTCGTCATCGACAAGGCCAAGGACCAGTACCGCAAGGGGAACCGGCGGTTGGAGACCGTCTGCGAGCACTGGGGCGTCACCCTCGGCAACGCCCACGAGGCGACGGCGGACGCACTGGCGGCCGCCCGCGTGGCCTGGAAGCTGTCACGTGCCTACCCGGAGATCACCGAGGTGACCGCGGACGAGCTGATGCTTCAGCAGGCCACCTGGCACTACGAGTCGCAGTCGGGGCTGAAGAAGTACTTCGAGAACAAGGGGCAGACCGACCGCGCGGCCACGGTGAACACCTCCTGGCCCCTCCAGGCATAGCTGTTCAGTAGGATTGACGACCATGGCTAATTCCGCACCCAAGACCTCGGCCGAGTACCTCCGCGACATCGTTGCCGCGCCGGTCTACCGGGCGGCACGGCACACCCCGCTTGAGACCATGGACGCGCTGTCGGCACGCACCGGCAACCGGGTGCTGGTCAAACGTGAGGATCTGCAGCCGGTCCACAGCTTCAAGCTGCGAGGGGCCTTCAACCGCATGTCCCAGCTCACCGGCTGCGCCGGTGTGATCACCGCCTCAGCCGGCAACCACGCCCAGGGTGTGGCCCTGTCCGGCCGCGAACTGGGGATTCGCTCGGTCATCGTGATGCCCGTGACCACCCCGTCGATCAAGGTGGACGCCGTGCGCGGATTCGGCGGTGAGGTCGTGCTGCACGGGGAGAACTTCGACGCCGCGCAGGGCAAGGCCAAGGAACTCTCCGAGGTCGAGGGCCTGGTGTACGTACCTCCGTTCGACAACGAGGCAGTGATTGCCGGACAGGGAACCATAGGGCTGGAGATCTTCCAGTCCGCCGCCGTCGACCGGGTCTTCGTGCCCGTCGGTGGTGGTGGCCTCGCCGCCGGAGTGGCGGTACTGCTCAAGGAACTCAACCCGCAGATCAAGGTCATCGGTGTCGAGCCCGAGGAGTCTGCCTGCCTCACCGCCGCCCTGTGGGCAGGGGAGCCCGTGGAGCTCGAGCACGTCAGCCTCTTCGCCGAGGGTGTGGCCGTGCGCAAGATCGGTGCCGAGACCTTCCGGTTGTGCCAGCAGTACCTCGACGAGGTCGTGACCGTGAGCTCCGACGAGATCAGCGCGGCGATCAAGGACCTCTTCGACGACACCCGCGCGATCGCCGAGCCGGCCGGCGCGGTGTCCCTGGCCGGGCTGAAGAAGTACGCCACCGCCAACGACCTCCAGGACGAGACCCTCGTCAACGTGCTGTCCGGGGCGAACCTGAACTTCCACACCCTGCGCTACATCTCCGAGCGCGCCGAACTCGGTGAAGGTGGCGAAGCGATCTTCGCCGTCACCATCCCCGAGGAACAGGGCGCCTTCGTGAAGTTCTGCGAGGTGCTCAACGGCCGTATGGTCACGGAGTTCAACTACCGCGTCGGCGAGCGCGGCGACGACCGGCGTGCCCGGATCTTCGTCGGTGTCCAGCTCAAGGAGGGCGCCGCCGAACGCACCGCCATCGCCGACGCACTGGACACCGCCGGTTACGATGTCGTCGACCTCTCCGACGACGAGGTCGCCAAGGAGCACGTGCGCTACATGATCGGCGGGGTGCCGCCGGCCTTCGTCGACGAGCGGATGTTCACCTTCGAATTCCCGGAGCACCCCGGTGCCCTGGTCCACTTCCTCGACGTGCTCGGCGCGAACTGGAACGTCACCGCATTCCATTACCGCAGCCAGGGAATGGACTACGGACGGATCCTCGCCGCCTTCGAGGACGCCCGTTCCGCCGACTTCGAGGCCCACCTCAGCGAGCTGGGTTACCCGTTCACCGAGGTGACGGACAACCCGTCCTACCAGCTGTTCCTGGCACCTGCGGGGGAGTAGACGACGAGGCCCGGGTCGAGGCGGAGGCCGCTCAGTCCAGCAGAGCGCCGAGGATCTCGCCGACCTCGCCGAGGTGCTCGATCTCGGAGAGCAGGAAATCCGGTCCGCCCGGACGGCCCAGGATCAGGATGTAGTCCGTGCCGGTCAACGGGGTCGCGGCCAGGGCGGAGTCCATCACCGTCCAACTCGACGGCACCCAGGTGTCCCGGTCAGTCAGGGCGCGTGCCTCGGTCACCGGGGTTTCCGACAGCACCCGGCCGTCGTCCTCCGGGGCGGCGGCGGACGCCGTCACACGGCGGGTGTTCTCCCCGGACTCCAGGATCACGGCCCACTGCACCGACATCGACTTCGGCAGCCGGTCGATCAGCTTCTGGACGCTGCCCAACGCCCGACGGCGGTGCCGGGCGACCTCGGCGAGCAGGCTGATCTGGCCGCGACGGTCCACCGTCCCGGAGAACGGGCGGATCGAGTCGACGTAGACCCCGTCGACCTCCTGGGCGGCGCTGATCAGGGCGTCCGCCAGGCGGCCGTTCGGCAGGTCGACGACGATGTCGTCGACGACCGAGCCGTCCGGATCATGCTCGACGACGTCCACGCTCCTGATGTCGGCGTCGATGGTGCCCATCGTGGCAGCGATGAGCCCGAGGGTGCCGGGGACGTCGGGAAGCCGGACGCGCATCAGATAGGACAAGGTGAACCTCAGTGTAGATAGGGCAGGGTAAATAAAGCGGAAACAATGCGTTGCGCCACAATTGTAGCGAACCGGGGCGGACGCACGCGCGGACACGGCGTCCTACTAGAGTGGTGCGGGTAAACCCTGCGACAGCACATGTACCGCACGAACGATGAAAAGGGGACCCACCTGTGTCCGAGATCTCCCGTGACGAGGTCGCGCACCTCGCCAGGCTTTCCCGCCTCGACCTGACCGAGGACGAGCTCACCAACTACGCCGCACAGATCGACGGCATCGTCGAGACCGTCGCCGCCGTGCGCGAGGTCGACACCGAGGGTGTCGAACCGCTGAGCCACCCCACCCAGAACGTCGACGGCGCGGTGTCGGTCATGCGTGAGGACGTCCCCCAGGAGTCCCTGACCGCCGAGCAGGCCCTGGACCAGGCCCCCAAGCAGGACCAGCAGCGCTTCCAGGTTCCCCGGATCCTGGGCGAGTAGAGGGCGAGACGACAGCGAAATGAGTGAAGTGAACAACACGACCTACACCGTCGGAACCCGGGACGACTCGGACCTGACGACCTGGACCGCCGCCGAACTCGCGGAGAAGATCCACGCCGGCGACGTCAGCTCCGTCGACGCCACCCGTGCCCACCTCGACCGGATCTCCTCGGTGGACACCGATGTCCACGCCTTCCTGCACGTGGGGGAGAAGGAGGCGCTCGCCGCCGCCGAGCAGGCGGACAAGGACATCGCCGCCGGCACCGTCGCGTCCTCCCTCGCCGGCGTCCCGCTGGCGCTGAAGGACGTCTTCGTCACCACCGACGCGCCGACGACCTGTGCCTCGAAGATGCTCGAGGGCTACATGAGCCCCTACGATGCGACGGTCACCCGCCGCATCCGTGAGGCCGGCATCCCGATCCTCGGCAAGACCAACATGGACGAGTTCGCCATGGGTTCCTCCACCGAGAACTCCGCCTACGGCCCCACCCACAACCCCTGGGACCTCAGCCGCACCGCCGGCGGTTCCGGCGGCGGCTCCTCCGCGGCCCTGGCCGCCGGCATGGCCCCGCTGGCCATCGGCACCGACACCGGCGGATCCATCCGCCAGCCGGCCGCCCTGACCAACACCGTCGGCGTGAAGCCCACCTACGGCACGGTCTCCCGCTACGGCCTGGTCGCCTGCGCGTCCTCCCTGGACCAGGGTGGGCCCACCGGCCGCACCGTGCTCGACACCGCCCTGCTGCACGAGGTCATCGCCGGCCACGACGCCAACGACTCGACGTCGTCCGAGCGTCCCGTCGCCCCCGTCGTGGAGGCCGCCCGCCAGGGCGCCAACGGCGACCTGACCGGCGTGACCGTCGGCGTGGTCAAGCAGCTCGAGAGCGTGCAGGGCCTGCAGGCCGGTGTGGCGGAGAGCTACCGGGCCTCCCTGGAGCAGCTCAAGAGCCAGGGCGCGACCATCGTCGAGGTGGACTGCCCGAGCTTCGAGTACGCGCTGAACGCCTACTACCTCATCCTGCCCTGCGAGGTCAGCTCCAACCTGGCCCGCTTCGACGGGATGCGCTACGGCCAGCGTCAGCTCGACGACGGCCAGCACTCCGCCGACCAGGTGATGTCCGCGACCCGCGCCGCAGGGTTCGGCCCCGAGGTTAAGCGTCGTATCATCCTGGGCACCTACGCGCTGTCCGTCGGCTACTACGACGCCTACTACCTGCAAGCACAGCGCGTGCGTAACCTCATCGCCCAGGACTTCGCCAAGGCCTTCGCCGACGTCGACGTGCTGGTCTCCCCGGTTACCCCGACCACCGCCTTCGAGCTGGGGGAGAAGGCGGACGACCCGCTGGCGATGTACCTGTTCGACCTGTGCACCCTGCCGCTGAACCTCGCCGGGGTGTGCGGCATGTCCGTGCCCGGCCCGCTGTCCAGCGACACCGGCCTGCCCGTCGGCCTGCAGATCATGGGCCCCGCACACGGCGACGACCGGCTCTACCGCGTGGGCGCCGCCTACGAGGCGGGGCGGCGCTAGACTGGCCGCAACCATCGCCGAGGCAGGAGGAGAGGCCAGTGAGCACTGAGGACGACGTCCGGCGCCTGGCCACCGCCCTGCCCGAGGTGGCTGAGCGTACGTGCTACGGGACGCCCGCGTTCTACGTGGCGGGCACGATCTTCGCACGCGTCCACGAAGAACCGGACGTGCTGGTGTGCTGGCGGGAGAGCCTGGAGGACCGTGAGTTCCTGCTGGCGGCAGACCCGGGGAAGTTCTTCACCACGGACCACTACGCAGGGCACGCCAGTGTCCTGGTCCGCCTCGATCAGGTCGACGTCGGTGAGCTTTCCGAGCTCCTCGCCGAGGCATGGGACGCCCGTGCCCCGAAAAGACTGGGGCGAGCGGCCGAATAGGCCCTGCCCTTCACACCTCCGGCCAGTTCCGTTCCAGGCCCTCGACGATGAAGTCCACCTTCACGTCCATGAATCCACGACCCGACCACGACTCGTCGGGCTGGAAGAGGTGCTCCTCGCCGATGCGCTGCCGCACCTTCTCCAGCCCCGAGACACCGGCGGTGTCGGTGGCGCGCATCATCTCCACCCCGAGCCGGGTGGCCATCACGGTGTCCCCGATGAAGTCCAGGGCGAAGGCCGCCTGCATCCTCGACCTGCCGTGCGACTCGATCACCCGGACGTAACCACGCAACGGATCCTCGATGTGGTCGAACGCCGCCGGGTATGAGAACAGGGTCCGGGCCAGCCCGGGTACCTCCTCACACATGCGCCAGCACTCGTCGGCCCAGAGACGCAGCGCGTCCTGCCAGCCGGCGTCATCCCCGGGAGGCTGGATCGTGGCGGCGACGCGGGCCAGGCAGGCCTCCAGCACCGCGTCCCGGGAGGGGAACACCCGGTACAACGCCGGGGTGACGACCTCGATCCGGCGGGCGACCGCGGACAGGGTGAAGTCGGTGATGCCCAACCCCAGCGCGGCGTCCACCACGTTCTCACGGGTGAACGTGGGCTTCGGCCCCGTCTTGCGTCCCGCCTGTCCAGGTGTGCTGCTCATGGTGCCAGCGTAGTGGGGGAGCGCGTCATCTACTCCACCAGCCTCCAGCCCTGCGCATCGTGCAGGTGGCTCCAGTAACGGGCGTACGTCCCACCGAGTGCCAGCAGCTCCGCGTGGGACCCCTGCGCCTCCACCCGGCCCTGCTCGTCGAGCTGCACGATGACGTCGGCGCGGGCGATGGTGTCCAGGCGGTGGGCGATGGCGAGCACGGTGGAGTGGGTGCGTAGTTCCTCCACCGCCGCGACGATGTTGGACTCGTTCTCCACGTCCAGGGCACTCGTCGCCTCGTCCAGCAGGACGACAGGCGCCTGCTTGAGCAGGGCACGGGCGAACGACACCCGCTGGCGTTCACCACGGGACAGTGCACGACCACCCTCGCCGACCCGGCTGTGCCACCCGTCGGCGAGCCGGGCGGCGACGGAATCCACCCCGGCCACGGATGCGGCGGCGACGACGTCGGCGTCCGAGGCGTCCTCCCGACCCACCCGCACGTTCTCCAGCAGGGTGTCGTCGAAGAGGTACACGTCCTGGAAGACCATGGACAGCTGCGACATCAGCTGTGTGGTGGTCTGCTCGGTGACAGGCGCACCGCCGACGTTGACGACGCCACTACCGGCATCGTAGAAACGGCTGATCAGGCGGGCCACCGTCGTCTTCCCTGACCCGGACGGGCCGACGAGTGCCACCATCCGCCCGGCGGGTATGTGGAGGTCCACGTCGCGCAGCACCGGGGAGTCCGGCGAGTAACCGAAGGTGACGTGCTCCAACGACACCGAACCGGGGGCGGTCAACTCCGCCGGACGGGACGGCTCCGGCAAGGGTGTGGCCGTGAGGACCTCGTCGATCCCGTCGAGCACGGCGCGCCGGCTCTCGATGCCCATCGCGCTCTCCGTGATCGCCGACAACGTGCTGGTGAAGCGGATCGCCAGGCCGATGAAGGCCAGTGCGGGAACCGGGTCCAGCGTGCCGGCGACCGCGAGTGAACTGGTCACGCTGATCAACGCCACGACCACGCCCTGGGTCGCCGCGCCGCCGAGCACCAGGCCGACGGTCTCCAGGCCCAGCGCACGCAGCTTCGTCGACCGGGCCCGCTCCATCGACTCGGTCAGGGGAGTGAAGTCACCGCTTCTGCCGCAGGACCGCAGCGCCCCCTGGCACTGGGCGAATTCCACGATCCGGTCGGCGAGATCGTCCTGGGCCGGGGCGGTCCGCCGGGTCGCCCGCCGCATCAGGGCGGTGGAGGCCACGGTCAGCAGCGCGAACACCGGGACAGAGACGGTGAGGACCAGCCCGAGCAGCGGGTCCCAGAACCAGGAGACCACGACGATGACCCCGGCCGCTGTCGTCCGGCTGATCAACGGGACGATCATGTGCGCGATGATCTCCCCGGTGGTCATCAACTCCGTGGACACGATGCGCGACAAACGGCCCGCCCGCGACCGGGCGAACCACCCCAGCGGCTGACGGGTCACCTGGTCGCCGACGAGCCGGTGGATGTTGCGCAGGAAGTCCAGGGCCATGGCGTACCCCCACCTGTTGGAGAGGTAGTTCGCCACGAACGTGGCCAGGGCGAGTCCGGCCAGGACCCACATCCACCCGCCGAATCCGATGCCCCACACCGGGTCCCCGGTGGCCAGGGCGGTCACTGCGGGCAGGAGGGCGCCCAGCGCCGCACCCTCGAGGAGTCCGACGAGGACGGCGATGGACACCACACGCCGCATCGCACCCGGGTCGGCGAGCATCCGGCGACAGCGGGGGATTATGTCGGTCAGGGGGAGGTTCATGACTGGAGTCCTTCGGTGTTGTCCCAGAGACGCGCGTACCCCGGATGGGCGAGCATCTCTGCGTGCTTTCCGGCGGCGACGACCCTGCCGTTGTCGGTGAGGATGATCTGGTCGACCCCGGTGATGACCTCGGGGCGGTGCGCGATGAGAAGCACGGTCCTGCCCCGCACGAGGGTGCTCAGCGCCTCCTGGATCTGGTGCTGGGACTCCGGGTCGGTCAGGGCGGTCGCCTCGTCGAGGATGAGCACGGGGGCGTCGACCAGCAGCGCCCGGGCGATGGCGATGCGCTGGGCCTGGCCGCCGGACAGGCCGGCCTGCGACCCGTAGACCGTCTCGAGCCCGTGGGGCAGCGCCTCGATCTCGTCGAGCACGTGGGCCGCCCGCGCGGCCCCGCGTACCTCGTCGTCGGTGGCGTCGGGACGTCCCAACGCGATGTTGTCCCGGATGCTGACCCCCAGCAGCTGCGGATCCTGCAGGACGAATCCGACGTGGGAGTACAGGTCCGGTACCCGGGAGACGGGGACACCACCGATTCTCACGGTGCCGGAGTCCGGGTCCGCGAAGCGGGCGAGCAGGGTGGCGATGGTGGACTTTCCGGACCCGGACGGCCCGACGAGCGCGGTGACGGTGCCCTGCGGCAGGGTGAAGCTGACGTCGTCGACGGCGGCAACGTCCGATCCCTCGTAGGAGTACGTCACCTGGTCGAAGACGACGTCGTTGCCGGCGGGGGAGGACGCGGCGTCCGCGCCTGTGTCCGTACCGTCCGGCAGGGTCGGGGTCTGCAGGAGCCGCACGAGACGCAGCGCGGCCTGCCCGGCGAGCTGGTGCGACCACATCGAACTCATCCCGACCTCGATGGCGAACGGCACCAGCAGGGCGATCAGGGATGTCGCGGTGACGTCGGCGACGCTGACGTAGTCGTGGTGGACCAACCACGCGCCACCGCCGAGATTGACCAGCAGGACCAGCGGTACGGCGAGAGTCGACTGGCCCAGGGCCGCCATGCGGATCAACGGCTGGCACCAGGCGCGGTAGAAGGCGTAGAAGTCGTCGGCGGCCTGCTGGTAGCGGCCGTGGGCCTTGCCGACCTGACCGAACGCCTTGACCACCGTGATGCCGGTGACGAACTCCACCATCCGGGCCGAAACGTCGGCGAGCTTGCGGTCCATCTTGACCGTGTTCTCACCCATGCCCCGCATCATCACCAGGTTCGCCGTCAGGGACAGCGGAACGGTCGCGATGGACAGCAGACCGAGACGCCAGTCGATGATGAAGGCGTAGGCCATCAGCGCGACGGGCATGACCAGCGCGTTCGTCCCTTCGACCGGTTGATGGGCGATGAGCTGGTGCACGGTGGTGATGTCGTCCTGCAGGGCCTTGCGAACCCGGCCCGAGTTCGTGGAGGTGAACCAGGACAGCGGGACACGGGCCAGGCGGGCGACGAGGTCACCGCGGATCCGGTGGCCGAGGCTGACGTCGGCCACATGGGCGAGTGTCAGGGCGATGAAGTAGACGAAGAGCCGGGCGGTGAAGGCGGTGAGCAGGATGAACAGCCACCGTCGGACGGCTGCGCCGTCGACCGCCTCGCCGTCGGCCGAGGCGCGGAGGAGGATCTCCCCGATCTGCACCAGCGCGACATAGGGGACGACGGCCAGGACCGCGGAGACCGCGGCGAGGAGGCGTCCGACCGCGAGCGGACCGGCGACCGGGGACAGCAGCTCCCGGAGCGCGGCAGCGCCGGCCTTCTGGTCGGCGCGACCGGAGGACCCCGAGTCGGTCGCCGGGTCCGTCCCCGGTTCTGCGTGTGGTGTGGTCATGTCTCTCCTGAGGTTTGGCAACCGTAACCATGAATGGGCTTCATGGTAGATCCGACGGGGCCTCCGCACAAGAGGGCCCCGGCGAAGTGGCGTACCCTCGTCGGCATGACCCAACAGGCACTGCACGGTGACGGGTGGGCCGTCGGCACCGACGGCACCCGACGGTGGGGCACGCTCGGTGCGGCGGGCCTCTTCCTCACCACCAGGGAAAACGACACGACCCTTCTCCTCGTCCAGCACCGCGCGAGCTGGACCAACTTCGGCGGCACCTGGGGGATCCCCGGCGGGGCGGTCGAGCCGGGGGAGTCCGCGGTCGAGGCCGCGCTGCGCGAGACGCAGGAGGAGACCGGCGTCGAACCGTCCGACGTCCACGTCTCCGACCACCTCGTCACCTCGCGCGCCGACCTCACCCACGTGCTGGTGCGGCTGCCGCTCGCCCCGGAGGACATGGTGCTTGCCGCACCGGTCACCGCGGCGGTGGAGGACGGGGCGACGCTGCTGGAGGCCGTGCGCTCCCACCGCATCACCCAGCCCGGCACCGGCTACCCGCTGACGATGACGATCTCCGGGCAGCTGTGCTGGGAGGTCCCGGACGACAGCATCGAGGAGTGGACGTACACCACGGTGCTGGCGACCTGCGACTCCGCGCTGGAGCTGTTCCCGTCGGCGGAGAGCGCCGACCTGGCGTGGTGCCCCATCGACGAGGTCGCCGAACTCCCGCTGATCCCGCCCTTCCGCGAGGCCCTGCCCGGGCTGCGGGAGATGCTGGAGGCCTAGGACCGCCTCTTCGTGGCAGACTGGTCCGTCGTGACCGAAAAGAACGCCTCGACGTACCCCACGATGCCGTTGCCGGCGAAGGACGCGTGGCCCGCGCTCTTCGCGTTGTGCACCGGTTTCTTCATGATCCTGCTCGACCAGACGATCGTCGCGGTGGCGACGCCGGAGTTCCAGCGTCAGCTCGGCGCCGACTACAACCAGGTCATCTGGGTGACCTCGGCCTACCTGCTGACCTTCGCCGTCCCGCTGCTCGTCACCGGACGTCTCGGCGACCGCTTCGGCCCCCGCAACGTGTACGTGGTCGGCATGACGGTGTTCACGCTGTCCTCGCTGTGGTGCGGGCTGGCGGGCAGCGTGGAGGAGCTGATCGCCGCGCGCGCCGTCCAGGGCCTGGGGGCGGCGCTGCTGACCCCGCAGACCATGGCGGTGATCAACCGCATCTTCCCGCGGGACAAGCGTGGCTCCGCACTGGGGGTGTGGGGCGCGACCGCCGGTCTGTCCACCCTGTGCGGACCGATCCTCGGCGGACTGATCACCGGCACCGTGGGCTGGGAGTGGGTCTTCTTCATCAACGTGCCCATCGGGGTGCTGTCGATCATCGCGGTCATGATGTGGGTGCCGCGGTTCCCGCCGGCGGCGCGGCGCATCGACCCGTGGTCCATCGTGCTGTCCGTTCTGGCCGTCTTCCTGCTGGTGTTCGGGCTGCAGGAGGGCGAGACGATGGACTGGGCCTGGTGGATCTGGGTGATGATCGTGGTGTCCCTCGTCCTGTTCGTCCTGTTCGTGCGCCAGCAGGTCGTCGCCGAGAAGCGGGGACGCGACCCGCTGATGCCGCTGAGCCTGTTCAAGGTGCGAAACTTCTCCCTGGGCAACATCGGCATCGTGGCCATGGGCTTCACCGTGGCCAGCGTGCCGCTGCCGTTCACGCTCTACTACCAGCAGGTGCACGGACTGACGCCGCTGGAGGCCGGCATGATGCTGGTCCCGCAGGCGGCGACGTCCCTGGTGCTGTCGCCCGTCGTCGGACGCATGACCGACCGCTACAGCCCGCGCGGGCTGGGTGCGTCCGGCTTCGCGGTGATGGGGCTGTCGATCGTGGGCATGACCGTGGTGATGTCCACCGACGTGAGCCACTACTGGACGGTGATCCCGTTGATCGGTCTGGGTGTGGGCAACTCGCTGGTGTGGGCGCCGAACTCCGCTTCGACGATGCGCGACCTGGAGCTCAGCCAGATGGGTGCCGGATCCGGCGTGTACAACCAGACCCGCCAGCTCGGCTCGGTGCTCGGCGTGGCGGCGGTAGGGGCCATGATGCAGTGGCGGCTCACCGTCGACGACCCCGGCGTGGCCTTCGGTCTGGCCGTGCTCCTGCCCGCCGCGACCATGCTCGTGGGGGTGGCGTCGTCCCTGTTGTCCAGGAACAACCTGCACCGGAGCTCGACAGTCGCAGCCGGGCCGTCGGCTGACTAGGATCAGTGGCATGCGCATCGCAACCTTGACCAGTGGAGGGGACTGCCCCGGACTCAACGCCGTCATCCGTGGCGTGGTCCGAACGGCGGCAGGCCGTGGAGCAACCGTCGTGGGATACCAGGACGGTTGGCAGGGGCTGGTCGAGGACCGCCGCATCCAGCTCTACGACGATGAGGACATCGACCGGATCCTCACCCGTGGTGGCACGATCCTGGGCACCGGCCGGCTCAAGACCGCCGACTTCAAGGCGTCGATCGACAAGATCCGCGAGAACCTCGACGACGCGGGCATCGACGTGCTCATCGCCATCGGTGGCGAGGGCACGCTCAAGGGTGCGCAGTGGCTGCACCAGCAGGGCCTACCGGTGATCGGTGTGCCCAAGACCATCGACAACGACGTCAACGCCACCGACTACACCTTCGGTTTCGACACGGCGGTGGCCGTGGCAACCGACGCCATCGACCGGCTCCACACCACCGCCGAGTCGCACAACCGTGTGATGATCGTGCAGGTCATGGGCCGGCACGTGGGCTGGATCGCCCTGCACGCCGGCATGGCCGGTGGTGCCCACGACATCCTGATCCCGGAGGTGCCCTTCGACATCGACGAGGTGTGCAAGCGCATGTCGCGTCGCTTCGAGCTGGGTGAGAAGTACGGCATCATCGTGGTGGCCGAGGGGGCGGTGCCCAAGGAGGGCACGTTCGACATCGGTGACCGGGCGGTGGACCAGTTCGGTCACCAGAAGTTCGACGACATCGGTGCGAAGATCGCCCACGAGATCGAGAACCGTCTGGACACCGACGTGCGTTCCACGGTGCTGGGTCACATCCAGCGTGGTGGTACCCCCACGGCGTTCGACCGGGTGCTGGCGACCCGGTACGCGGTGCATGCCACGAAGGCGGCGTTGCGTGGGGAGACCGGCAAGGTCGTCGCGTTGCACGGTGAGCGTATCGAGCTGGTGTCCTTCGACGAGGCGGTCGGCAACCTGAAGGTGGTGCCGCAGCAGCGTATCGACTCCGTCGGCGCGCTGATCGGGTAGCCACCCGGCCCGTCCTGCATGTATGTTTCCGCGGTGAACGACGTGCATCCGGCCCCTGCCGGACAGGGGAGGGGGTACCCGCTTGTAGGGTGACCCTCACCGCATCAGGCATCCCGCGTTCATCCCCGTCCTCGCGCGGCCGACCACCCCCGGCCCACGGAGATGACGCGCACTCACGGCTCCTTTCCGAAAGTGACCTGACCTCCCCGTGTCTTCTGTGTCTTCCGGGTCCTCCGCACCCTCCACGTCAACATCCGCGTCCTCCTCCGCCACCCAGGACCGTAGCGCCTACATCGCCTCGCTGGGCTTCCCCGTCCTGGTGATCATCGGCGGAGTCATCGGTTTCCTCGGCGGCGACGACCTGTCTGCCGCGACGTCCGGGTGGACCAACTGGCTGCTCGGGCTGATCATGTTCGGCATGGGGCTGACCCTGAAGCCCGGCGACTTCGTCCTCGTGGTCAAGCGGCCCCTGCCCGTGGTCGTGGGGGTCGTCGCACAGTTCGTGATCATGCCCCTGGCCGCCCTGCTGGTGGTGTGGGTCCTCGGGCTGCCGTCCGCCATCGCCGCCGGCGTGGTCCTCGTGGGCTGCGCCCCGGGCGGCACGGCGTCCAACGTGGTGTCCTACCTCGCCCGCGGTGACCTGGCCCTGTCCGTGGCGATGACGTCGGTCTCGACCCTGCTCGCCCCGCTGCTGACGCCGCTGCTCACCCTGTGGCTGGCCGGGCAGTACATGCCCTTGGACGCCGGCTCCATGGCGGTGTCGATCGTGCAGGTCGTGCTCGTGCCGGTCATCGCCGGGCTCCTGTTCCGTTTCCTGCTGCCCCGGCTGATCGAGAAGATCCTGCCGGCACTGCCGTGGATCTCGGTCGTCGCCATCGCCGCCGTGGTGGCGATCGTCGTCTCCGGAAACCGCGACAACCTCCTGGAGGCAGGTCTCCTGGTGCTGGTGGCCGTCGTGCTGCACAACACCCTCGGCCTGGCGCTGGGCTACGGTGCGGGCAAGGTCACCGGCCGGCCCGTCCCGGTGCGTCGCACCATGGCCATCGAGGTCGGGATGCAGAACTCCGGGCTGGCAGCCGGGCTCGCCGCACAGCACATGGAGCCGATGTCCGCGCTGCCCGGTGCCATCTTCTCCGTGTGGCACAACCTGTCCGGTGCGGTCTTCGCGGCCCTGTGCCGTGCGTCGGACCGTCGTGCGGCACAACGAACCGACCACAGAGCGGACCACGCCAGCGACGCCGCGGACGCCATCCACTAGACTGAATCACCATGACAGCCGTGGTGAACGATTACTCCGATGACGTGATGGACTTCGACGAGGTGCTCGAGCGCTTCGACCCCGTGATGGGGATGGAGGTCCACGTTGAACTCGCGACGCGGACGAAGATGTTCTCCGCGTCCTCGGCGGAGTTCGGTGACGCACCGAACACCAACGTCGACCCCTGCAGCCTCGGCCTCCCCGGAGCGCTGCCCGTGGTCAACCGCCAGGGCGTCGAGTGGGCCATCAAGATCGGCCTCGCCCTGAACTGCGACATCGCGCCCTACTCGCGCTTCGCCCGGAAGAACTACTTCTACCCGGACCAGCCGAAGAACTACCAGATCTCCCAGTACGACGAGCCCATCGCCCACGACGGCTACCTCGACATCGTGCTGGACGACGGCACCCCGTGGCGCATCGAGATCGAGCGCGCGCACATGGAGGAGGACACCGGCAAGCTCACCCACCTGGGTGGTGCCACCGGACGCATCCACGGCGCGACGGCGTCGCTGGTGGACTGCAACCGTGCCGGTATCCCGCTGATCGAGATCGTCACCAAGCCCATCGAGGGCGTGGGGGAGCGCGCCCCGGAGATCGCGCGCGCCTACGTCACCGCCCTGCGTGACCTGGTCAAGGCACTCGAGGTCTCCGACGCACGTATGGACCAGGGGTCGATGCGCGTGGACTCCAACCTGTCCCTGCGTCCGGTGGGGACCACGGAGTTCGGTACCCGTACCGAGACCAAGAACATCAACTCGCTGAAGTCGGTCGAGCAGGCCGTGCGTTTCGAGATGCAGCGCCAGGCGGCCTGCATCGTCAACGACGTGGAGATCATCCAGGAGACCCGCCACTACCAGGAGGCCGACGGCACGACCTCCCGCGGGCGCGTCAAGGAGACCATGGCGGACTACCGCTACTTCAACGACCCCGACCTGCCCCCGGTGCTCGCACCGTCCGAGTGGGTCGAGTCGATCCGCGAGACGCTGCCGGAGATGCCCTGGATCCGCCGCGCCCGCATCCAGGAGGAGTGGGACCTCAAGGACGAGGAGATGCGCGACCTGGTCAACGCCGGTGCCCTCGACCTGATCATCGCCACCGTCGAGGCCGGGGCCACCCCGTCCGAGGC
Organism: Corynebacterium sp. AOP36-E1-14; assembly: GCF_052377495.1. Classification (NCBI taxonomy): domain Bacteria; kingdom Bacillati; phylum Actinomycetota; class Actinomycetes; order Mycobacteriales; family Corynebacteriaceae; genus Corynebacterium; species Corynebacterium sp. AOP36-E1-14. The sequence goes on along the minus strand of NZ_JBQSWV010000021.1, from coordinate 36,998 downwards.
GCGCAGCTGGTGGGTCGCCTACCTGTCCCAGAAGGCCAAGGAGGCCGGCGTCGAGCTCGAGGGCCTGGAGATCACCCCGGTCCAGGTCGCCCGCGTCGCTGCACTGGTCAAGGAGGGCAAGCTGACCAACAAGCTCGCCCGCAAGGCCGTCGACGGCGTGCTCGCCGGCGAGGGTGACGTCGACGAGGTCGTCGCCGCCCGCGGCCTGGAGGTCGTCCGTGACGACGGTGCGATCGAGAAGGCCGTGGACGACGCCCTCGCCGCCAACCCCGACATCGTCGAGAAGTACAAGGCGGGCAACAAGAAGGTCACCGGTGCCATCGTCGGTGAGGTCATGAAGGCCACCCGCGGCAAGGCCGACCCCGCTCAGGTGAACAAGCTCATCGCCACGAAGCTGGGCTGAGACCGGTCCACGTCGTAGAAACACCGACCCCCGGGGTGCCCACCCCGGGGGTCGATGCGTGGGGTGGGGACCCTACACGGGGGAGGTTTCGTTATCCGCAGAAACGTTAAATAGGTCCCCTCGGACGGTGTCGGGGGCACCGCATCCGGGAAAACGGGGGTGGTTGGCTGCCCTGCGCGGGAAGATCCGGACAATATCACGGAACCTCTGTTGGCGAGTCAGCTACATGTGCATAATAAACCGGACGTTAACATACGTGTACCCAATGACTGGGTCGACGTCCGGGCGCGCTCGCGACCTCCACCCACACCTATGGTGGGCATGCCGCGGCCCCGGAAAGCTCGACCACGCACCAGAGGAGCCCTCCGTTGCTCATAGGTATCCCCCGGGAACCGCAAACCTTGGTCTCTGCGACACCTGACACCGTCGGCAAGCTGATCAAGCTCGGCTACGACGTAGCCGTTCAGTCCGGCGCAGGTGACAAGGCGAACTTCCCCGACAGCCAGTTCGAGGCCGTCGGTGCCACGATCGTCGGCGAGGACGTCTGGTCCTCCGACATCGTCACCACCCTCGACACCCCGACCGCCGACCAGCGTGGAGCCCTGAAGTCCGGTGCCACCCTGATCTCCCGGCTCGCACCGGGACGCAACGACGAGCTCGTCCGGGAGCTGGCGGAGAAGAACGTGACCGCCATCGCCATGGACACCGTCCCGCGTATCAGCCGCGCACAGTCCATGGACGTGCTCAGCTCCCAGGCGAACATCGCCGGCTACCGTGCGGTCATCGAGGCCGCCAACACCTTCGGCCGGCTGTTCACCGGTCAGGTGACCGCGGCGGGCAAGGTTCCCCCGGCCACCGTGTACGTCATCGGCACCGGCGTCGCCGGGCTGGCGGCGATCGGCACGGCCAACTCGATGGGCGCGGTGGTCAAGGCCACCGACCTGCGTCCGGAGACCGCCGAGCAGGTGGAGTCGATGGGTGCGGAGTTCGTGGCCATCCCCACCGCCTCGGAGAAGTCCGACGACGGCTACGCCAAGGAGATGACCCAGGACCAGGCCGCCGCGGCGGCGAAGCTCTACGCAGAGCAGTCCGCGGCGTCCGACATCGTCATCACGACGGCCAACATCCCGGGACGTACCTCCCCGGTGCTGCTGACCGCGGCGGACGTGGCGAAGATGAAGCCGGGTTCGGTCATCGTGGACATGGCTGCCGCCAACGGCGGCAACTGCGAGCTCACCGTCGCCGGCGAGGTCACGACCACCGACAACGGTGTGAAGATCATCGGCTACACCGATCTCGCCGGACGCCTGCCGGCGCAGTCCTCGCAGCTCTACGGCCAGAACGTGGTGAACCTGTTCAAGTTGGTCACCCCGGGCAAGGACGGCCAGACCGTCCTGGACCTCGACGACGAGATCGTCCGCGGCATCACCGTGACCAAGGCTCAGGACGGTGCGCACGCCGCGCAGGACGCCCAGGCCGAGATCCTGTGGCCACCGCCACCGGTGAAGGTCTCCGCCGCCCCGGCGCCCGCGCCGAAGGCTGAGGCGGCCCCGGCCGCCGAGGAGGAGGCGCCGGCGAAGTCCACCCTGCCGTGGAAGATCCTCGCCGGGATCCTCGGCATCGCCCTGGTGCTGGTCAGCCCCCTGGAGGTCGCCGACGAGTACATGGTGCTCCTGCTGGCCGTCGTGGTCGGTTTCTACGTGATCACCGCGGTGACCCACAAGCTGCACACCCCGCTGATGAGCGAGACGAACGCGATCTCGGGCATCATCCTGGTCGGAGCGATCCTCCAGGTCGGATCGTCGAACATCGCCGTGGCAGTCCTGGCATTCATCGCCATCGTCGTCGCCTCGATCAACATCTTCGGTGGCTTCTTCGTCACCAGGCGCATGCTCACCATGTTCGAGGGAGGCAACTGACATGACCCTGACCAACCAGCTCATTCTCGCCAACGGTCCGAGTGAGTCCGTCCTGGAGTGGACGGACAAGGTCACCAACCTGGCCTATATCATCGCCGCCCTGCTGTTCATCCTGGCTCTCGCGGGCCTGGCCAAGCAGCAGTCCGCCTCCCGCGGCAACCGCTTCGGCATGGCGGGCATGGCGATCGCCCTGATCGCCACCATCGTCAAGGCCGTCGTGGCCTCCGCCGACGACTCCGAGAACTACAACAGCCCGTTCGTCACCCTGATCCTCATCGCCATCGCGATGATCATCGGTGCGGCTATCGGCATCCCGCGTGCCCGCAAGGTCGAGATGACCGGCATGCCCGAGCTCATCGCGATGCTGCACAGCTTCGTGGGTCTGGCCGCCGTGCTCATCGGCGTCAACTCCTTCATCCAGCGTTCGGAGTCCGACGAGCACGTCGCCGGCTTCAACCTGGGCGAGATCTACCTGGGCATCTTCATCGGTGCGGTGACGCTCACCGGCTCGATCGTGGCCTACCTGAAGCTGTCGGGGAAGATCAGCGGTTCGCCGCTGATGCTGCCCGGCCGCAACCTGCTCAACATCGGCGTGATCCTGGTGTCGCTGGTCGGCATGGGCGTGTTCATCGCCGCCGGCACCGACAACCCGGCACTGTCCTGGACCGTCCTGGGCGTGATGCTCGTGCTGGCCCTGGCCCTCGGCGTGCACCTGGTCGCCGCCATCGGCGGTGGCGACATGCCCGTCGTGGTCTCGATGCTGAACTCCTACTCGGGCTGGGCCGCCGCGGCCGCCGGCTTCATGCTGGCCAACCCGCTGCTGATCATCACCGGTTCGCTGGTGGGTTCCTCCGGTGCGTACCTGTCCTACGTGATGTGCAAGGCGATGAACCGGTCGTTCATCTCGGTGATCCTCGGTGGCTTCGGCGCCGACTCCTCCGGTGGCGACGACCGCGACTACGGCGAGCACACCGAGGTCTCCGCCGAGGACACCGCCGAGCTGCTCAAGGGTGCGAAGTCGGTCATGATCACCCCGGGCTACGGCATGGCCGTCGCCCAGGCGCAGTACCCGGTCGCCTCGCTGGTCGCCAAGCTGCGCGACCAGGGCATCGACGTGACCTTCGGCATCCACCCGGTTGCGGGCCGTCTGCCCGGCCACATGAACGTGCTGCTGGCCGAGGCCAAGGTACCCTACGACATCGTCCTGGAGCTCGACGAGGTCAACGACGACTTCGGCGACGTGGACGTGGTGCTGGTCATCGGTGCCAACGACACGGTCAACCCCATCGCCGAGGAGCCGGGTTCCCCGATCGCCGGCATGCCGGTGCTCAAGGTGTGGGAGGCCGACAAGGTCATCGTGTTCAAGCGGTCCATGGGCTCCGGCTACGCCGGCGTGCAGAACCCGCTGTTCTTCAACGACAACACCGACATGCTGCTCGGCGACGCCAAGCAGTCCGTCGAGGCGATCACCTCCGCCCTCTAGGAGGACGCCCGATCACGCACTGTCAGGCACCGTCAGGCACCGTCACCGTCCCGGACGTCCTCCGGACGCGGTGCCGCCGGTGCCGTACCGTCACCGAACGGTGATCCGCCCAGCCGCCCCCTGTCGTGGGCGGTGGTGAACCCCACCGGGTCCGGCCCCACGGCCACGACCCCGGTGGGGTTCACGTCTGTGTGGACGATGTAGTAGTGGTCCTTGATCTGCCCGAAGTTGGTGGTGTCGCCGAAGCCGGGGGTCTGGAACAGGTCACGCAGGTAGCCCCACAGGTTCGGCCTGCTGGAGATCGTGTAGCGGTTGCACTTGAAGTGCCCGTGGTAGACCATGTCGAACCTGACCAGGGTGACGTAGAGGTAGATATCCGCCAGGGTGATGTGCTCGCCGACGAGGTAGCGGCGGGTCGCCAGGCGCTCCTCGAGCACGTCGAGGGTGTCGAAGAGTTCGCCGAAGGCCTTCTCGTAGGCGTCCTGTGACCCGGCGAAGCCGCACTTGTAGACGCCGTTGTTGACGGTGCGGAACACCCGGTCGGCGATCTCGTCGATCTCCTCGCGGAGCTCGGTGGGGTAGAGGTCCGGGGCACCGTCGCGGTGCAGCGGGGTCCACTCGGTGACGAAGTCACGCACCATGGTGCGGAAGTCGTTGGTGACCACGGCCTTCGAGTCGACGTCCACCAGCGCCGGGACGGTGATGCCCTTGGGGTAGTCGGCGTAGCGGTGCAGGTAGCAGTCGCGCAGGCGTCCGACGCCGAGCACCGGGTCCACGGAGTTCGGGTCGAGGTCGAAGGTCCACGATTTCCAGTCGTGGGTGGGGCCGGTCAGCCCCAGGCTCAGTGGGGCGGGCGACTCGGGGGTGTCGGCCCCGTCGAGGCCGAGCAGGCGCCGGACGATCACCGCGCGGTGCGCCCACGGGCACGCGCGCGCCGCAACGAGGCGGTAGCGTCCTGCCGTCACGGGCCAGGCGACGCCCTTGCCGGACGCGGTGCTCGCCGCGTCGAACCCGTCGGTGTCGGCGACGACGCGGTCGTCGATGTAGCTCATGTCCCGGTCGAAGCCCTCGGCCCCGCTGGCGACGTATCCCATGGTGTCCTCCATTTTGTGTGTTCGTGGGTGCGGTGGTGCGACATACCGTGTCGTCCTCCGCTGTGACGCGTGGGTTCTAGCCTAGGCTTGACGCACGTATCCATGCGGAGACGAGCACACGGACCAGCACGAGACCAGCACGAGATCGCCGCGCCAGAGGTCACCACGCCGGCGGCGCAGAAGGTGGGAGACCATGGGATTGTTTGACCGGAATCCGGCGAAACCGGACGGCACCGGTGACACGGGTAAGACGGGTGGCAGCGACGTCAACGATGCCGCGAACGACACCACGAACGACGACGACCTCTTCGAGGCGATCGACTCGGTGGACGCCATCGACGTGCCGGACGCGACGCGTCCGCTGTCGGTGAACACGGCGCCGGCCGAGCAGGCCGAGCAGGCCGAGCCGACTGAGCCGACGAGGCCGACCGAGCACACCGAGGCACAGGGCGAGTCGTCCGCCCCGGCCGCCGAGTCGGACAACGCTGACGAGGCCCCCGAGGCCCCCGAGGCGACCGAAGCAATCGACGGCGCTGACGAGACGGCTGACGAGACGCCGCGTCCGAAGCGTGACATCTACGCGGTGTCCGGTCGCGCGCGGCCGCAGAAGATCGAGCCGCGGGGCGACGACTCGCGGACCGAGGTCTTCACCGCCGCTGCCGCCGACCCGGCCTACGGGACGAAGACGGGGGAGGAGGCCGCCGACTCCGGGGAGAACGGCCACGAGACCCTGGCCTTCGGTGGCGGAATCGGTGCAGCGGGTGCAGCCGGCGCCGCGGCGACCCCGCGTCGCTCAGCGGTCCCGGAGTCGACCGAGACCCAGGCGCAGTACTCCGGCGAATACCCGGGCGCCGGCACGGAGGGCGAGACCTCCGTCTTCGCACCGGGTGCTGCAGGCGCGGCAGGCGCAGCCGGTACCGCCGGCGTCGCGGCGTCCGGTGAGGACGACGCGGCCGTGGCCGTCGACGAGAACGGCGAGGAGGCTGCGGCCGTGCCGGGTGAGGTCGAGGCCAAGCGAGGCACGCTGGACCTCGGACTGTTCATCCTGCGCGTCGTCGTCGGTGCGCTGCTGATCGTGCGCGGTCTGCAGACCCTCTTCGCCTTCGGCGGGGACCCGGGAATCAGCGCCTTCGAGCAGACCCTGTCGGCCTACAACTTCGCCGACATCCTGGCCGTCGCCCTGCCGGTCGCGGAGATCGTCGCCGGTGGTCTGCTGGTCTTCGGCCTGCTCACCCCGGTGGGCAGCGCTCTGGCGCTGGTGGTCGCCGGTTTCCTCACCCTGCACAACTTCTCCCTGTGGGACTCCGGGTACTGGCCGTACACGTTGAGCCCGCACGTGCAGTTCTGGGGCATGGTGTCGCTCGTCGGCCTGGTGCTCACGTTCACCGGCCCGGGCCGTTACTCCGCGGACATCTCGCGCGGGTGGGCGACGAGGCCGTTGGCGTCGTCGTGGCTGTTCGCGATCATCGGCCTGGCCGGCGTCGCCGGTCTGTGGCTGGCGGTCTCGGGCGGCAACCCGTTCTGACGGTCCCGGCTGCACCGGCCACACTGGCTCAGCCCAGCGCGAGCCGGGCGGCCATGCCGATCATCAGCAGTCCGATGCCCAGGTTGATCCAGCGCCACACCCCGGGGCTGGACAACGGGCGGCTGAGCAGGCGGGCCCCGTAGCCCACCACCACGAAGAACAGGACGGACCCGACCAAGGCCCCGGCAGTGAAGACCCACTTGCCGGGGTCGTACTGGTTGGCCATCGTGCCGAACACCACGATGCCGTCGACGTAGGCCGCCGGGTTGAGGAACGTCACCGCCAGGGCGGTGGGCAGGGCGGAGACCGCGCGCGGACGGTGCAGCCGCAGCAACCGCCGCGGGGCGTCCTGCCGGGTGGGGACGGGACGCGTCTTGGTGGCCACCTGCCCGCCGCCGGTGGGCAGGACGTCGCCGGGCAGCGCGCTCCCGGCGTCCTGCGCTTCGTCCTGCATGCTGCCGGACGGCGGCTCGACGCCCTCGATGGCGGTGGGGTGACGCACGTCGCGCAGGCACGTCGAGGCGAACCAGAGCAGGTAGGCGACGCCGCCCCAGCGCAGGATCTCGATGAGCACCGGAAGCCTGTCGGTCACCACGGCGACGCCGGCGGTGCCCGCAGGCAGCAGAATGAGGTCGCCCACGATGAACACGCTGATCACCAGGCCCACGCCCCAGCGTTTCACACCCTGTTTGAGCAGCACGATGTTCTGCGGGCCGACGGCGGCGATCACGGAGAGCTGGAAGACCATGCCGGCGAGGGCGATCCTGAGTGCGGGGAGGAGGGAATCGTAGGTCACCCGCCAGAGCCTAGGAACCGGGGCGAGTGAAGACAAGCAAGCAGAACTGGGCACAGTTAAGATGTGCTTCATGATCCCACGTCACCTGGATACACTGCTGCTCGTCGTCGACGAGGGGAGCTTCGAGGCCGCCGCATCGCGTCTGGGGGTGAGTCCGTCGGCGGTGAGTCAGCGCATCAAGGCACTGGAATCGGACGTGGGACGCGTGGTGGTGCGCCGGACGTCGCCGGTCGGGGTGACCGACGCCGGGGAGGTGCTGGTGCAGAGCGCGCGGCAGATGCGGCTGCTCGAGCTCGAGACCGACGACCGTCTGCGCGGGCAGATCAGTGAACGTCCCGTGAGCGTGGGCGTCAACGCCGACTCGCTGGGGACGTGGTTCCGGCCCGTGCTCGGGCACGTCGCGGCGTCTGGTGGGATCTCTCTGGAACTCACCGTGGAAGACGAGCAACGCTCCCTGGCGATGCTGCGCCGCGGAGACTGCATGGGCGTGGTCACCGCCGAGGCGGAACCCGTCGCCGGGTGCGTGGTCGAGGAGCTCGGGGTGCTGCACTACTGGCCGGTGGGCTCCCCGGGGCTCGCCGAGACCCTGCACCGCGGCCTGGCCGAGCAGAGAGACTCCGCCTGGGCGGGCCTCCCGCTGCTGGTCATCGGACCGCACGACCGGATGACCGACGGTGTTCTCGTGCCCCGCGAGGTCACCCCGCGTGCCGACCGTCGGGTCTCCCGGATCCCCAGCTTCGAAGGGCTCAACGACGCCGTCGTCGCCGGGCTCGGGTGGACGCTCGTACCGGTGTCCGCCGCGCGGCCCTATGTGTCGGCCGGCACCATGGCCCGGCTCACCGAGGACGTCATCGAGGTGCCCCTGTACTGGCAGCACTGGCGCCTGGAGTCCGACACCCTCGGCGTGCTCACCGACGCCGTGCACGCCGCCGCGGCTGCGGGGCTGAGGTAGCGGTGCTGGGGTAGTGGGCCTGGGGTAGTGGGGCTGGGGCCATGCCTTCCTGAAACCCCACGCAGATGGTGGTCCGGATCCCGAAGACCGACAAGATCGCGGGGTTTCAGGATCAGCGCCTCAGTCGACGGTACGCGCGGGCCGACAGGGGGAGGAACACCGCCACGAGTACCAAGGGCCACAACAACGCCGCCAGCACGGCATGGTCGGCCAGAGCCCCGCCGGTGAGGCCGGTGGGGTTGCCGAAGAGCTCGCGGGCGGCGGTGGCCGTGGCGGACACCGGGTTCCAGGTGGCCAGGGGTTCCAGCCAGGACGGCATGAACTCCGGGGACACGAAGGCGGTGGACAGGAACCCGATCGGCCAGACCAGGACCTGCACCGCCATGGCAGCTCCCTCGTTCCTGCCCAGGGTCAGGCCGAGGAAGATGCCGATCCACAGCACGGCGAAGCGGAACCACAGCAGCAGCGCGATCGCCAGTATCGCCTCGGGGAGGCTGCCGGTGATCCGCCACCCCAGCAGGAGTCCGCCGACGACCAGGACGACGAGTTCCACCGCCGAGGTGATCATGTCCGCGCCGGCGCGACCGAGCGCGACGGAGGCGTCCCCGATCGGCAGTGAGCGGAAGCGGTCGGTGATGCCCTTCTTCGCGTCGTTGGCCATGGCGGTGGTGGTCGCCTCGACACCGAACATCATGGACAGGGCCATCATGCCGGGCAGCAGGTAGTCGATGTAGTCCCCGCCGCCGGGCAGTTCGATCGACCCGCCGAAGAGCAGGGCGAACATCAGCAGGAGCATCACGGTGAACAGGATGCTGAACACCGGGGTCAGGGGTTGGCGGCGCCAGTGCTGCAGTTCCCTCGTGGTGAGGATCATGCCGCTGGTGATGCTGTTCATCGGTTCTCCTCGGGGTTCGGGACGGTCGGGTCGGACGGGGTCTCGGTGACGGAGAGGAAGACCTCGTCGAGGGTCGGGCGGCGCAGTGCGACGTCGGTGGGCGACAGGTTCGCCTCGTCGAGTCGTCGGACGAGATCGACCATGTCGGCGGTGCCGCGTGGTGCGGGCACGCTGGCGTGGATCCCGTCCGGGGTCTCGGTCAGCGACTGCCATCCGGCGGGCACGGCGGCCTCGACCTCGGCCCGGGTGGTGGTGGAGGGGAAGGTGACGTCGACGCGGTCGCCGCCGCGGCTGCGTTTGAGTTCGTCCGGTGTTCCCTTGGCGATCACCCGTCCGTCCTTCATGATCGAGATGCGGTCGGCGAGCTGGTCAGCCTCCTCGAGGTACTGGGTTGTCAGCAGCACGGTGGTGCCGGCGCGGGCTGTCTGCAGGACGGCGTCCCACACGTCGACGCGTCCGCGGGGGTCGAGTCCGGTGGTGGGTTCGTCGAGGAAGAGGACGTCCGGCTCGCGGATGAGTGAGACCGCGATGTCGAGGCGTCGGCGCATGCCGCCGGAGTAGCCGGACACCGCCTGGTCGGCGGCGTCGGTCAGGGAGAACTGCTCCAGGAGCTCGTCGGCGCGGCGCCGGGCGTCGCGGCGACGTAGTCCGAGCAATCGGGCGAACATGACGAGGTTCTCACGACCTCCGATGACCTCGTCGAGGGCGGCGTACTGGCCGACCAGGCCGATGCGTGAGCGCAGGGCGTTTCCGTCACGGACGTCGGTGCCGGCGATCCGGGCGGTCCCGCTGTCGAGGGTGGTCAGTGTGGTGAGGACGCCGACGGCGGTCGTCTTGCCGGCGCCGTTGGGGCCGAGCAGTCCGTGGATGGTGCCGGTGGGAACGGTGAGGGTGAAGTTGTCGAGCGCGCGGTGGTCGCCGTAGGTCTTGACCAGTGATTCAGCGTGGATGGCGGGCGGGGAGGCCGAGGGCACAATAAACTCCAAACAGTGTACGAAGTTGCGAGGGTGTTTTAACGTACGCCGTTCGGAGTAAGCTGTCAACATGGATTCCGAGAGCCACAACGACACTGCCGCTGAACCGGACCGCATGCTGCGACTGGTGTGGCGCCACGAGATCGGCGAGGAGTCCGGCGCGCGCGGCCCGCGGAAGAAATGGTCGGTCGACCAGGTCGTGGACACCGCCATCGCCGAGGCGGACGCCGCCGGTGTCGCCGGTGTTGAGGGACTCTCCATGCGCCGGATCGCGGAGAAGCTCGACACCTCCGCCGCCACGCTGTACACCTACATCCCCGGCCGCGACGAACTTCTCGGGCTGATGGTCGACCAGGTCATGGGACGCGTCGACCTCCCGTCGTTCGACGGTGCGGCCACGGATCCGCAGAGCGTGGCCGAGAGACTCCGCATGGTGTCGGCCGTCGCCTGGGAGGAGGTCCACGAGCACCCCTGGCTGCTCAACGCCCAGCGGCACCGGCCCCTGCTCGGCCCGAACGTATCGCGTCGCTACGAATGGCAGCTCACCGCCGTGGACGGGTGCGGACTGGACGACGTGGCCATGGACCACACCATCTCACTGATCGAGTCCCATGCCGTGGCCAGCGCGGCGGCGAGCGTGAACACCCGGGACCTCGCCCGGGACACCGGGGTCAGTGACGCGGACTGGTGGCGGGTCAACGAGCCGGTACTGTCGCAGGTCATGAGGGACGCGGACTTCCCGGTGTCCGGACGCGTCGGCACCGCGGTGGGCGAGAAGTACCAGGCGGTCACCGACCCGACGGCGGTCTACAGGTACGGACTCGAGGTCATCCTGGACGGCGTGATCCACCAGCTGGCACGCTGACCATCGCAGACTGACGCCTACCGATGCTGGCTCCTGAAACCCCACGCAGATGTTGGTGGGGATCCCGGAGACCAACAACTGAGTGGGGTTATAGGAAGGGGAGGTGCGAGCTACCCGTCCGCACCCGCCACCGCGCGCAGGACCCGGCCGGTGGCGGTGCCGGAGTCGGCGACCTCGGCCGGGGTGCCGTCGGCGACGATGCGTCCGCCCTCCACTCCGGCACCGGGCCCCAGGTCCACCACCCGATCGGCCTGGGCGACCACACGCAGGTCGTGTTCCACCACGACCACGGTGTCACCGGCGTCGACCAGCCGGTTGAGCTCGGTGACCAGCAGGTCCACGTCCGCCGGGTGCAGGCCGGTGGTCGGCTCGTCCAGCAGGTGCACCGTGGGGGTGCCACGGCGTGCCCGGCGGCTGCGCTGCAGCTCGGTGGCCAGTTTGATGCGCTGGGCCTCCCCGCCGGAGAGCTCCGGGGCACCCTGGCCCAGGCGCAGGTAGGACAGGCCCACGGCGTCCAACGCCTGCAGTGCGGTGAGCACCGCGGGCTCGTCGGTGAAGACGTCCAGGGCGTCCTTCACGGTCAGGCCCAGGATCCCGGCGACGGTGTAGCCGTGCCAGGTGACCTGCAGCGTCTCGTCGTTGTAGCGGGCGCCGTGGCAGTCCGGGCAGGTGGTGTAACTGCCGGGCAGGAACACCAGTTCCACCTCGATCGCGCCCTCACCGTTGCACGTCGGGCAGCGTCCCTGGGTGACGTTGTAGGAGAACCGGGAGACCGTCCACCCGCGTTCGCGCGCCCCGTCGGTGCCGGCGAAGAGTTTGCGCACGTGGTCGAACAGGCCGGTGTAGGTCGCCAGGCAGGAGCGGGTGGTGCGGCCGATGGGCTGCTGGGTGATGTGCACGGTGCGGATTCCGGCGTCGTCGAGCACCTGCGGCAGCACACTGGACAGCAACGTCGACTTTCCGGAGCCGGACACCCCGGTCACCGCGGTGAACTGGCCCAGCCCGAGTGACGTGTCGATGTCCAGGGTGCGCTCGGTGCTGCGCACCGGCAGACGGGAGGACGCTGCGCGCGCCGGGTGGCGTCCCCCGGTGAGCGTGGGGGCTGCGGCGGCGAGCGCGCGGCCGGTGGGCGTGTCCTGCCCGGCCAGACCGTCCTGACCACCGTCTTCACCGCCGTCCTCACCACCGACCGGCCCGGACCACAACACCTCGCCGCCGTTCTCCCCGGCGCCCGGGCCCACGTCCACCACCCAGTCCGCCCCGGCGACCAGGGACATGTCGTGCTCCACGAGCACCACACTGTTGCCCGCCTCCAGGAAGCGGGTCATCAGCTCACGCACCGCCACCCGCTCGGTCGGGTGCAGTCCGGCGGAGGGTTCGTCCAGCACGTACACCACGCCGAACAGGCCCGAGTGCAGCTGCGAGGCCAGGCGCAGGCGCTGCAGCTCCCCGGCCGACAGCGTCGAGGCGGCACGGTCCAGGCTCAGGTGGCCCAGCCCCAGCTCCACCGCCGCGCGCACCGTGGGGGTCACCTGCTCCAGCAGCAGACGCTCGGCCTCCGACGGGGATGTGACCCCGGCGACGAGGCCGGCGAGCTCCTCCAACGGCACGGCGTTCAACTCGTCGATGGTCAGCCCCAAGTACGTCACCGACAGCGCATCCGCGGTGAGCCGGCGCCCACCGCACTCCGGACACACCGAATGGTCCATGAAGGACAGGACGCGACGGCGTGTGGCGTCCGACGACGTCGAGGCCAACGTCTCGCGCAGGTAGGTCGCCACCGAGCGCCACGTCCCGTCGTAGGTGCGCTGGATCTGGTGGGCGCCGCGCACCGGGTGCACCGTGACCACCGGCTTGTCCGGGGTGAACAGGATCCAGTCCCGGTCCTCGCGCGACAGCTGCGACCACGGCACGTCCGTGCGGTAGCCCAGGGTGACCAGGATGTCGTGGAAGTTCTTGCCCAGCCACGCGCCGGGCCAGGCCGCGATCGCACCGTCGTCGATCGACACCGAGGCGTCCGGCACCATCGACGCCTCCGTCGGCGCATGGACCGTCCCGGTGCCCTGGCACGTGGGGCACATGCCCGAGGCGGTGTTGGGGGAGAAGCGGTCCGAGTCCAACCGGCCCACCCGTTCCCGCAGCTCCTCCGGGTAGGTGCCCGAGCGGGAGAACAGCAGACGCACCGAGTTCGACACCGTGGAGAACGTCCCCACCGTGGATCGTGCCCCACCGCCGGAACGCGACTGCTCTAGCGCCACCGTCGGCGGCAACCCGTCGATGCGTCCGACCTTCGGGTCCACCGCCCCGGCGATTAGCCGGCGGGCGAAGGGCGCGACCGACTCAAGGTAGCGGCGCTGCGCCTCGCCGTGCACCGTGCCGAACGCCAACGACGACTTCCCCGACCCCGACACCCCGGTAACCGCCACCAGCTTGCCCCGCGGGAACTCCACGGAGACGTGGCGCAGGTTGCGCAGGTGGGCGTCGTGGACACGGACTGTGGAACTTGGGTCGACCATGGCCCCCATTCTAGGCGGTTGTGCGGGCGCGGTAGCGTGGGGGAATGGACTTCGGGATAGCAGGCAGATGGGCCGTGGTCGGTGCCTCCAGTCAGGGGCTCGGCCTCGGGTGCGCCGACGCGTTGGCGTCCGAGGGGGTGAACCTCGTCGTCAACGCCCGACGCACCGGGCCGCTCGCCGAGGCCGCCGAAAAGCTTCGCACCCACGGGGTGGAGGTGCGTGAGGTCGCCGGGGACATCAGCGATCCCGGTGTCCGGGAGAACCTGCTGGACGCCGCACCACAGGTCGACGTCCTGGTCACCAACGCCGGCGGGCCGCCGCCCGGCGACTTCCGCGACTGGGACGAGGACGCCTGGCTCGCCGCGTTGAAGCAGAACATGCTCACCCCGGTGGAGTTGATCAAGGCCACGGTGGACCACATGGCCGCCCGTGGATTCGGGCGGGTGGTGAACATCACCTCCGTGGCGGTGAAGGCCCCGATCGCCACGCTGGGGTTGTCCAACGGGGCGCGCGGCGGGCTGACCGGCTTCGTGGCCGGGGTGGCACGCCAACCCCGGTTGGCCGCGGCGAACGTGACGGTCAACAACCTGCTGCCGGGACGCTTCGCGACCGCGCGGTTGGCGCGCACCGGCTCGTCGCCGTCCACCGACGGCATCCCGGCAGGACGCTTCGGCGACCCGGCGGAGTTCGGCGCGACCTGCGCCTTCCTGTGCTCGGCACAGGCCGGCTACATCACCGGGCAGAACATGCTCATCGACGGCGGGGCGTACCCGGGCACGTTGTGAGCTGTCGTTGCGGCAGGGCCGCGGCAGGGTCTAGTCGACCTCGCGCACCGCGCCCTTGTCGGCGCTGGTGGCCATCTTGGCGTAGGCGCGCAGCGCCTTGGTGACCTTGCGCTGACGGGTCGCCGGGGACCACGGCTTCTGCGAGGCGTCCATCGCAGCACGGCGACGCGCGATCTCCTCGTCCGGCACGTCGAGGGTGAGCTGACGGTTGTGGACGTCGATGGTCACGGTGTCGCCGTTCTCGACGAGCCCGATCAGTCCACCGTCGGCGGCCTCCGGGGAGATGTGGCCGACCGAGATACCCGAGGATCCGCCGGAGAAACGCCCGTCGGTGATCAGGGCGCACTTCTTGCCCAGTCCGGAGCCCTTGAGGAAGGCGGTGGGGTGCAGCATCTCCTGCATGCCCGGTCCGCCGGACGGGCCCTCGTAGCGCACGACGACCACGTCGCCGGCGGTGACCTTCTTCTTGAGGATCACGTCCACGGCCTCCTCCTGCGACTCCACGACCAGGGCCGGTCCGGAGAAGTGCCACAGGGACTCGTCGATGCCGGCGGCCTTGATCACCGCGCCGTCGGGCGAGAGGTTGCCGCGCAGGATGACCAGCCCGCCGTCGGCGGTGAAGGCGTGCTCCACGTCGTGGATGCAACCGTTCTCGGCGTCCACGTCGAGGTCGTCCCACACGTTGTCCGTGGAGAAGGGCTCGGTGGTGCGCACCCCGCCGGGGGCGGCGTGGTAGAGGTCGATCGCCTCCTGGCGCGGCGAGGCCGCACTGACGTCCCAGTCCTCGAGCCACTCGGCGAGGCTGGGGGAGTGCACGGTGTGCACGCCCTCGTTGAGCTTGCCGCCACGCCACAGCTCGCCGAGGATGCGGGGGATTCCGCCGGCGCGGTGGACGTCCTCCATGTGGTAGTCGGAGTTCGGCGCGACCTTCGACAGGCAGGGGACGTTGCGCGACAGGTCGTCGATGTCCTGCAGGTCGAAGTCGATGCCACCCTCCTGGGCGGCGGCGAGGATGTGCAGCACCGTGTTGGTGGACCCGCCCATGGCCATGTCCAGGGCCATGGAGTTCTGGAAGGCCTCCTTGGTGGCGATGTTGCGCGGCAGCACGGAGGTGTCGCCCTCGCCGTAGTAGCGCTTGCACAGGTTCACGATCGTGCGTCCGGCCTCGCTGAACAGGTCGCGGCGCGCGGAGTGGGTCGCCAGGGTGGAGCCGTTGCCGGGCAGGGACAGGCCGAGAGCCTCGGTGAGGCAGTTCATCGAGTTGGCGGTGAACATGCCGGAGCAGGAACCGCAGGTCGGGCAGGCGGCCTGCTCCACGGTCATCAGGCCCTGGCGGGAGACCTGCTCGCTGGCGGACGCCGAGATCGAGGTGATCAGGTCGGTGGGCGCGTGGGCCACACCGTCGACGACCACGGCCTTGCCGGCCTCCATCGGCCCGCCGGAGACGAAGACGACCGGGATGTTCAGGCGCATCGCGGCGTTGAGCATGCCAGGGGTGATCTTGTCGCAGTTGGAGATGCACACGATGGCGTCGGCCTGGTGGGCGTTGACCATGTACTCCACGGAGTCCGAGATGATCTCGCGGCTCGGCAGCGAGTACAGCATGCCGGAGTGCCCCATGGCGATGCCGTCGTCCACGGCGATGGTATTGAACTCGCGGGCCACGCCGCCGGCCTCGGCGACGGCCTCGGCGACGATGTCACCGACGTTCTTCAGGTGGACGTGCCCGGGGACGAACTGGGTGTAGGAGTTCGCGATCGCGATGATCGGCTTGTCGAAGTCACTGTCCTTCATGCCCGTGGCTCGCCAGAGGGAGCGTGCGCCGGCGGCGTTGCGTCCCTGGGTGGTCACTGATGACCGGTAGGAGATCTCGTTCATGGTGGGAAAAGCGTCCTCTCGTGGGGCCTCGTGCGGCTGCCCGGCCCGTGGGCAGTTGTTTCGGTGGGGTTCGTGCGTGGGGGTTCTTGCGTTGATTTATAGGTGCGGAGCCACGGCGGCGACGGCGGGATCCGGCGGGGCCGGGGGACAGTAGTCAGCTGTCGGCCCCGGTACTCAGTCGGACGCTATCGGACGCACCGCGGCGCGCGGCGCGTCCGGTCAGCTCGCGGCGTCCGGTCTACCGTCCTGCCCGGCGTCCTGGTCGCCGGCAGCGGAGCGGCGGCGTTCGAGTTCCTCGCGCGCCATGCGTCGGGCACGCTGCGCGGCCTCGTACTCGCCGTACTCGTCCTCGTCCATGAGGACGGCCAGACCGCTGTCGCGTTCGACGACCCGTACCTTCTCGTCGATCGCGGAGAGACTCGGGGTCACCGGGTCCGGGATCCTGCCCCCGGTCACTTCCGCCAGGGTCACCAGCGAATTGAAGCTCACACCCGGGAGCGGGAATGTCGTCTCGTCCTTGCTCACCGCAAGGGCCTTGCCTCCACGGGTGAATCGTAACGCCTCGAAGTCGTCCCACGCCAATGACTTTGTGGGGCGAAGGAGGTAACGGGCGGTGATGCCGCCCTCGGTGAACTCCGTCCGGGTGCGCAGCACACCCACGATGAACAGGAGGGGCAGGAGCGGGAGCCAGAAGAGCACGCCCGGGGCATAGGCCACACCGACGATCGACATCGCCACCATGAGGAAACCGGCGATCAGGTGGGCCTGATCCGTGCGGACCTGGTACGGCAGGGCGGGCGACTCCACGGAACTCATGGTTGTCCATTTAATCAGCACCGGTGGCCCACGCACACATCGCCCGGACCATGTGGTCCGGGCGATGTGGTGGTGCGGTGGTGCAGGGGTGGGACGTCAGGGCGTGGTGGTCTGGTCGCCGGAGGTGCCGTCCTGCTGGGTCGTGCCCTGGTTCTGGCTCTGACCCTGGTTCTGCGTGGAACCGTCGGACTCGTTGGTGCCGTCCGTGGTGCCGGTGCCCTCGGTGCCGTCGGTGCCCGACGTACCGGAACCGGAGTTGTTCGAGTTGCCGGAGTTGCCCGAGTTACCGTTGCCGGAGGTGTTGCCGCTGTTGGTCGAGCTGTCGCCGGACCCGTCGGACTCCTCGGTGTCGGTGACCTCACCGGAGTTGTCGGACTCCTCGGTGTCGGTGGGCTGCGTGTCCTCGGTGGGCTCGCTGTCGGTGTTCTCCTCGGTCTCGGTCGGGGTACTCGACACGCTGGTCTCGGTGGACTCCACCTCGGTACCTGCGTTGCGGTAGCGGTCCGGCGACAGGATGCCGGGGTTGCCGTCGTCCGGGTTGCTGGAGAACAGCGCGAGCATCGCCACGATCACCAGGGCGATGAACAGGCCCGAGGTCGAGGGACGGAACCGGCCGCCGAAGCTCAGCAGGTTCTTCGTCTTCGACTCGTAGGGGCCGTCGACCAGGTCGGCGAGATCGGACTTGTCGTCCTCTGCTCCGGCCTTACCGTCCTTCCCCGCCTTGCCGTCCTTCGCGTCGGGGTCCTCCTCCGGTGCGGGGGAGGGCAGCACCTGGGTCGCCGGGTCGTCCGGGTCAGGCTGCGCCGCACTGTCCGGCTCAGCCGAGGCGTCCTGCGCGTCCTCGACCTTGTCGGCGTCCGCGGCGGCGTTGTCTGCACCCTCGTCGCCGTCGGCGCCGTCGTCCAACGACATGTGGTCGGGGCCGGACGCCGCGGCCGCCACGACGCGGGACGTGTCGTCCTCGGACGTGTCCTTCGCCGCGATTTTCGACGGCGCCTGGGTGGTGTCGGTGGAGGGGGCCTGCGCGGCCCCTGCCGTGCCGAGCACGTCGCCTCGGGACTGGTAGCGGTCCCAGAACGTGTTGACCAGGTTCGCGCGGATCGCGCGCTCCACCAACCACTGGTCGGCGGGGCCGGTGTCCACGCCCACGCGCATGCCCACCGACCAGGGCTGGCCGGCGGCGGCGGGCGGGGTGATGCTGCGGGCCGGCTGGACCTCGATGTCACCGAGGATGCTCGCGTCCACCCCGGCGGACTCCACGGCCTTGGCCGCTGCGGTCTCCACCTTGGTGAGCAGGTCCGCCATGGACTCCTCGTCGACCATCGGGATGTCGAGGTCCACCACGGCACGCGACCAGCGCTGCGAGTAGTTGATCGTCACGCTGGCCTTGCTGTTCGGCACGGTGACGAGCTCGCCGGCGACGGTGCGGATCTGCGTGGAACGCAGGGTCAGCTTCACGACCGTACCGGTGATCTGCCCGGAGGTGTCGTCGAAGGTCACCACGTCGCCGACACCGTAGTGGCGCTCGGAGATGATGAAGAAGCCGGTGAGGAAGTCACCGATGATGTTCTGCGAGCCGAAACCGATGGCGGCGGAGACCACGGTCGCCGGGATGGCCGCGCCCATGGCCGGTACGCCGAGGTTCGTCAGTGCGAGGAGCACCAGGACGAAGTAGGCGACGATCTCGAGCATGTACACCAGGGCGCCGACGAGGGCGAGCTTGGACTTCGTCTCCTCCTGGCCGCTCTCGAGACGGTCGGTGAGGACACGGACGACCTGGCGGCCGACCCGGGGAATCAGGATTGCCGCGATCAACAGGGCCGACAGCGGCAACCCGTGCTGAATGATCCATTCCCAGAGGGAGAACAAGAGGTACTTGACGTCGAACATGAGACTCACCATAGACCGTGTTTCTGGGGATTCGCTGGATCATTCGACACGCGAAACAGCGTCTCCGCCGGGACCGACGCGGGGCGTTCATGCAGTGAGACGGGGGGTATCAGCGGGTGGGAAAATTTCCTGAAATCCATTGACCGGGGGGTGGTGCTCCGCTATGGTCGTGGGTTATGACGACGTTCCTGATTCTTGTATCCGCCGGGCGCTAGAGCCCCTGCGGTCACTTCGCGGAACAATCTGGCGCCCCCGCCCCGAACCACGGGTAGCGGGGGCACAGTCGGTTCTACGGCGGAAACCACACACCTCGAGACCTCGATCGTCGGACATCCACAACACATGACCACCCAAAGGAGTGCACGGACGGTGAATGACACCTCACGCCCACACCCCAGTCCTGCGACAGTCGCTGCCTCAGGACGCAGCCGTAAGCCCGAGCGCATCAACGGTGCCCAGGCGGTAGTCCGCTCCCTCGAGGAACTGGGTACTGACGTAGTCTTCGGCCTCCCCGGTGGTGCGGTGCTCCCGCTCTACGAGGCTCTCTACGGTTCCGAGAAGCTCAACCACATCCTCGTCCGCCACGAGCAGGGCGCAGGTCACGCCGCCACGGGCTACGCCCAGGTCTCCGGGGAGGTCGGCGTGTGCATCGCCACCTCCGGTCCCGGTGCGACGAACCTGGTCACCCCGCTGGCGGACGCCAACATGGACTCCGTGCCGATCGTGGCGATCACCGGTCAGGTCGGCAGTCACCTGCTGGGCACCGACGGCTTCCAGGAGGCCGACATCCGCGGCATCACGATGCCGATCACCAAGCACAGCTTCATGGTCACCCGTCCCGAGGACATCCCCGCGGCGATCGCCGAGGCCTTCCACGTAGCCGTCACCGGGCGTCCGGGCGCGGTGCTGGTCGACATCCCCAAGGACGTGCAGAACGCCGAGCTCGACTTCATCTGGCCGCCGAGCTACCGGCTGCCCGGCTACCACCCGGTCACGACCCCGCACTCCCGCCAGATCGACGAGGCGGCCCGCCTCATCGCCGAGGCCAAGCGCCCGGTCATCTACGCCGGCGGCGGCGTCCTGAAGGCCAACGCCCACAAGGAGCTGCTCGCCTTCGCCGAGTCCACCGGACTGCCGGTGACCACCACGCTGATGGCGCTGGGTGTGTTCCCCGAGTCCCACCCGCAGTTCCTCGGCATGCCGGGCATGCACGGCACCGTGCCGGCCGTCGCCGCGCTGCAGAAGTCCGACCTGATCCTCGCCCTGGGCGCGCGCTTCGACGACCGGGTCACCGGCGACGTGGACTCCTTCGCCCCGGGCGCCAAGGTCATCCACGCCGACATCGACCCGGCGGAGATCGGCAAGATCCGCGAGGTCAACGTGCCGATCGTGGGCGACGCCCGTGAGGTCCTCCTCGCGCTGCGTCGTGCGGTGGAGGACCGTGAGGGTCGCCAGGACACGTCGCGCTGGACGACCTACCTCGACGGTCTGAAGACCGACTTCCCCCCGGGATTCGACGAGCCGGCCGACGGCAAGCTCGCCCCGCAGTTCGTCCTGCAGGAGCTCACCCAGGCCGCGGGCCCCGACGCCGTCTACGTCGCCGGCGTCGGCCAGCACCAGATGTGGGCCGCGCAGTTCCTGCGCTTCGAGAAGCCGCGCACCTGGCTGAACTCCGGTGGGCTGGGCACGATGGGCTACGCCGTGCCCGCAGCGATGGGCGCCAAGGCCGCCGCCCCGGACACCGAGGTCTGGGCCGTCGACGGCGACGGCTGCTTCCAGATGACCAACCAGGAGCTCGTGACCTGTGCGGTCGAGGGGCTGCCGGTCAAGATCGCCCTGATCAACAACGGCAACCTCGGCATGGTCCGCCAGTGGCAGACCCTGTTCTTCGACGGCCACTACTCGCACACCAACCTCAAGCCGGGCGAGAACTACCTCCCGGACTTCGTGGGACTCGCCGAGTCCATGGGCTGCGCGGCCTTCCGCGTGACCGAGAAGGACGGACCGGAGGGCGTGGCCGCCACGATCGCCAAGGCGCGGGAGATCAACGACCGTCCCGTGGTCATCGACTTCATCGTCGGCGAGGACGCCCAGGTGTGGCCCATGATCTCGGCCGGGGCCTCCAACGACGAGGTCCAGTACGTCCGCGACCTGCGTCCGCTGTTCGAACAGGAGCAGTCCGCGGCGGAGGAACCCGACGACATCCGTAAGATCATCGAGGAAGGCGAGGAGAACTAATGTCTCAAGTCCACACTCTGAGCGTCCTGTGTGAGGACGTCGACGGAATCGCGTCGCGTATCACCGGCATGTTCACCCGCCGCGCCTTCAGCATCATCTCGATCGCCTCGGGTCAGACGGAGGTGGCCGGGGTCAACCGGTTCACCATCCAGGTCGAGGGCGAGGACCACGTGATCGAGCAGATCACCAAGCAGCTCAACAAGCTGATCCCGGTGATCAAGGTCAGCCGGCACGAGCCGGACTCCATCGTGTGCCGCGGCCTGATGCTGGTGAAGGTCTCCGCCGACAACTCCAACCGCACGCAGGTCGTGGAGTCCGCCAAGCTCTTCCGCGCCCACGTGGTCGACGTCGGACCCGAGTCGCTGGTCATCGAGGCCACCGGCACGCCCACGAAACTCAAGGCGATGCTGGAGGTCCTGGAGCCCTTCGGCATCCGTGAACTGGTCGAGTCCAGCGTGACCGCGGTGAGCCGCGGCCAGAAGGCGATGTACCCCGCCAAGCTCTGATCGGCCTCTTCAGTCCCTCCCCGTGGCCATTCACGGGGTGGGATACCCAGTCTCACACTCTGATAATCCTTGCTGGTACGATAGCGGCACAGAACGCAGTTCCCGGTTCGATGAACCGATCCACACCCGTTTTCCCACGAAAGGCTTCACCTCATGGCAATTGACGTTTTCTACGACGACGACGCCGACCTGTCGATCATCCAGGGCCGCAAGGTTGCCGTGCTCGGCTACGGGTCACAGGGCCACGCCCACGCCCAGAACCTGCGAGACTCCGGCGTCGAGGTCGTCATCGGTCTGCGCGAGGGCTCCAAGTCCGCCGCGAAGGCCGAGGAGGCGGGATTCAAGGTCCTGTCCAACGCCGAGGCCGCCGCCTGGGCCGACGTGGTCATGGTCCTGGTGCCCGACACCACCCAGGCCACGGTCTACACCGAGGACATCGCCCCGAACCTGGAGGACGGCAACGCCGTGTTCTTCGGCCACGGGCTGAACATCCACTTCGAGCTGATCAAGCCGGCCGACAACCTCACCATCGCGATGGCCGCCCCCAAGGGCCCGGGCCACCTGGTGCGCCGCCAGTTCGTCGACGGCAAGGGTGTGCCGTGCCTGATCGCCGTGGAGCAGGACCCCAAGGGCGAGGGCCGCGACCTGGCCCTGTCCTACGCCGCCGCCATCGGCGGTGCGCGCGCCGGCGTCATCCCGACCACCTTCGAGGCCGAGACCGTCACCGACCTCTTCGGTGAGCAGGCCGTGCTGTGCGGTGGCACCGAGGAACTGGTCAAGACCGGTTTCGAGGTCCTCACCGAGGCCGGCTACGAGCCGGAGATGGCCTACTTCGAGTGCCTGCACGAGCTCAAGCTCATCGTGGACCTGATGTTCGAGGGCGGCATCGCCAACATGAACTACTCGGTGTCCGACACCGCTGAGTTCGGCGGCTACCTCTCCGGCCCGCGCGTCATCGACGCCGGCACCAAGGACCGCATGAAGGACATCCTGTCCGACATCCAGGACGGCACCTTCACCAAGCGCCTCATCGCCAACGTCGAGGGCGGCAACAAGGAGCTCGAGGGTCTGCGTGCCGACTACGCCAAGCACCCGATCGAGACCACCGGCACCAAGCTGCGCGATCTCATGAGCTGGGTCAAGAACCCGCTGGACGCCACCGCGTAGGCGTCACCGCAACACCGGGGAAGGCCCCACGGACCGAAGAAAAGGTCCGTGGGGCCTGTCTGTGTCAGCGCTCTGCGGCGGTCAGCGCCTCGCGCAGCTCCTCGTCGGAGGCGGCCTTACCAGGCCCCATGTCGTAGATGGAGGTCGGTGTGGCGTCCGGCGAGATGTACGGCCTGCCGTAGGCGGGCTCGCCGTTGTCGAAGCGCCAGCCCTCGGCCAGCACACCGGCGTCGAGGAAGGACGCGACGTCCTGCTTGGCGGCGTCGTCGTCACCGGCGATCACCAGGGAGGTGCGGGCGGCGTCGCCGGCCGGGCGGGCGAGCTCACCGAGGTGGGCGAAGTTGATGTTGTTGAAGCCCTTGACCACGTGGGTGTCCGGCAGGTGGTCCTGCAGGATCTGGGAGGTGGTGATCTCCCGGGCGTCCAGCACGTCGATGTGGCCGTCACGCTGCCAGTAGTAGTTGGACGTGTCGATCACGGTCTTGCCCGCCAGCGGCGCCACCGGGACCTCGGTCAGCGCGCCGAGCGGGATGGTGACGACGACGATGTCGCCGGCCGTCGCCGCGCCCTCCGGGGTGTCCACCCGGGCCTTGGGGCCCAGCGCGGCGGCGAGGGGGAGGAGGGTCTTCGGGTCCCGGGAATTGCTCAGGACCACGTCATGACCGGCCAGGACGGAGAGCCGGGCGACGGTGGCCCCGATCAGTCCCGCGCCGATGAATCCCACTGTGCTCATATGTCTTCAGGTCCTTGCTGCAGATCGACGGTGTGTTACCTCAGGGCCAACCGCACGCGGCGCCGCGGTATTCCGCATCCGCAGCCGCGCCGCGCCGGCGGAGCGCTTAATGATAATGATTACGCTACCCAAAGATCGCCCTTGACCTGCGCCAAATCTCGTTCTACTGTGAGCACTTACCGTTAATGAAAATGGAGGTTCGCCATGGCGCACGATCACGACCATGATCACTCACATACCCAGGTCCGCGGAAGGGCACTGTGGATCGTCATCGCGATGACCTCGACGATCTTCGTCGCCCAGGTCATCGGCGGGGTGGTGTCCGGCTCGCTCGCGCTGCTCGCCGACGCCGGACACATGCTGTCGGACGCCGGGGGCCTCGTCGTCGCGGCCTTCGCGATGATGGTCGGGTCGAAGCCGGCCACCGCGCGTTCGACCTACGGCTTCCGTCGTGCCGAGGTGCTCGCCGCCGCGGTCAACGCCGGTGCGGTCGCCGTGATCGGCGTGTGGATCGCCGTGGCGGCGTTCCGGCGGATGGGGGAGGGGCCCGCGGAGATCCAGACCGGGCTGATGCTCACCGTGGCGGTCGTCGGTCTGCTGGCCAACGTGGTCTCGGCGGTGATCCTGCGCCGCAGCGCAGGGGAGTCGCTGAACATGAAGGGCGCCTACCTGCACGTCCTGGTGGACCTGCTGGGGTCGGTCGCCGTGATCGTCGCTGCCCTGGTCATCGGTGCGACGGGCTGGTACTGGGTCGACGCGGTCGCGTCGCTGATCATCGCGGCGATGATCCTGCCGCGGGCGTGGTCGCTGATGAAGGAGGCGGGCACCGTGCTCATGGAGCAGGTGCCCGCCGGGGTGGACCCGGTCGAGGTCCAGGAGGCCGTCAGTGCGACGGACGGGGTCTACGGCTCACACGACCTCCACATCTGGTCGGTGGACGGCGAGTCGTCGATGGCGACCGTTCACGTGGTCACCACCGGTGACGAGCAGGATGTCCGGAAGGACGTGAGGAGAGTGTTCGCCGACCGGGGGATCGGTCACGTCACCGTGCAGACCGAGGCCCTGGCCGCACCCGCCAGGACGCCGCGCGCGCAGGCGTGCGACTCCGGGTGCGGCGAGGAGTGCGTCCTGCCCCGAAAGGACGGGCAGGACGGGCAGGGCGCTGGCAGCGCCGTCTAGGCGGTGAGGCCCAGCGCCAGGGCGATGAGCACCATGATGATGCCGAAGCCCCAGGCGATCGGGAAGGTCAGCTTGATGTGCTTGCCGATCGTGCCGCCGGACAGGCCGATGGCCAGCCACAGGGCGGGGGAGAAGGGGCTGACGAAGGTACCGATGATGTTGCCGATGATCAGGGCGGCCGCGGCGCCGGAGCCGGAGACGCCGAAGGACGCCACCGTCTCCTGCACGACCGGGAGCACCGAGAAGTAGTACGCGTCGGTCGAGGTCAGCAGGTCCAGGGGCACACCGAGCAGGCCGACGATGACGTGCAGCTGCGCGCCGACGGAGTCGGGCAGGATGTGCAGCAGGCTCAGCGCGATCTCCTCGAGCATGCCGGACTCGTTCAGCACACCGAGGAACATCGCGGCGGCGAGGATGACGCCGGCCATGGACAGGGCGTTCGGGGCGTGACGCTTCAGGGTCTCGGCCTGCTCGCCGGACAGCGGGAAATTCACGACCAGGGCGATCGCGGTACCGACCAGGAAGACGGGGCCCGGCTCGATCCAGCCGGACATCAGCAGCGCCAGCATGCACAGCGACATGACGATGTTGACGATGGTGACCCAGCGGCCGGTGCGCATCTGCGCGCCGATCTCCTCCTGCTTCTCCTTCTCACGTTGCACGAAGTCCGCGGCGAGGGTCTGGACGTCCACGTCGCCGGTGCCGACGAACTCGGGGGTCTTGCGCAGCTTGGCGATGCGGCGGGACTCCTTGAGGCCGAGGAGGCCGGCGATCACGAAGACGAGGACGAGGGCGATTCCCTGCAGCGGCAGGATGTGCTGCCACAGCTCAACGGGGGTCTGGTTGACCACGGAGGACGCACGGCCGATCGGACCGGCCCAGGGCACCATGTTCATCACCGACGCCGCGGTGGCCACGATGGCCAGCAGGACGTAACGCGACATGTGCAGCGCCTTGTACAGCGGCAGCAGCGCCGGGATGGTGATCAGGAAGGTCGTGGCGCCGGCACCGTCCAGGTGGACGACCATGCCGATCGCGGCGGTACCCAGGGCGACGAGGATGACGTTACCTCGGGTGGCGATGATCAGCCCCTTGACCAGGGGTGTGAACAGTCCGGTGTCACTGAGGATACCGAAGTAGATGATCGCGAAGATGAACATCACCACGACGTTCATCACGGATCCGAGCCCGGACTCGTAGAAGTCTCCGATGCTCTTGATGCCGTAGCCGGCGACGAAGGCGCCGAGCACCGGGACGAGGGTCATGACGACGGTCGGGTTGCTCCTGCCGCGGAGCAGGATGCCGACGGTGACGATGATGATTCCCAGGCCTATGGCTGTTAGCCCGCCCGGGGACTGCATCGATTCAGCGAACGAGTCCATTGTTGGGTCTCCTCAAGAAAGATAGGTGAACCAACACATTATGGCAGGGTGAGGTGCGCCCTGTCACAACGGCTGCTTATGGCGCCCCCGGCCACGATCTCGGGGGTTTCCGAGCCGTGCGACAAAAGACGTACTAAGCTGTCCATGTCGCACGTCACCCCTGGGCTTATTTCGGTGTGGGGAGTCAGGCGTGGGCCCTGACCTCTTCGACGCGGTCGTGCCGGAGGGGCCGGGACATGCACAGCTGTCAGGAGTATCCGTGAGTCAGAATTCCCGTCCCGTCGTCCTCATCGCCGACAAGCTCGCCCAGTCCACCGTGGACGCGCTGGGGGACTCCGTCGAGGTCCGTTGGGTCGACGGTCCGAACCGTCCCGCACTGCTGGAGGCCGTCGTGGACGCCGACGCGCTGCTGGTGCGCTCCGCGACCACCGTCGACGCGGAGGTCCTGGAGGCTGCCCCGAAGCTGCAGATCGTGGGACGCGCCGGCGTCGGCCTGGACAACGTCGACATCGACGCCGCCACCGCCAAGGGTGTGATGGTCGCCAACGCCCCGACGTCCAACATCCACTCCGCCTGCGAGCACGCCATCTCGCTGCTGCTCTCCGCCGCACGTCAGATCCCGGCGGCGGACAAGACCCTGCGTGACCACGAGTGGAAGCGCTCCTCCTTCCAGGGCGTGGAGATCTTCGGCAAGACCGTCGGCATCGTCGGCTTCGGCCACATCGGCCAGCTGTTCGCCCAGCGTCTGGCGGCCTTCGAGACCGACATCGTCGCCTACGACCCCTACGCCAACCCGGCCCGTGCCGCACAGCTCGGCGTGGAGCTCGTGGAGCTCGACGAGCTGGTCGGCCGCTCCGACTTCGTGACCATCCACCTGCCGAAGACCAAGGAGACCGCGGGCATGTTCAATGCCGAGCTCCTGGCCAAGGCGAAGGAGGGTCAGATCATCATCAACGCCGCCCGCGGTGGACTGGTCGACGAGGCCGCCCTGGCCGAGGCGATCAAGAACGGTCCGGTGCGCGGCGCCGGCTTCGACGTCTACGCCTCGGAGCCCTGCACCGAGTCCCCGCTGTTCGAGCTCGACGAGGTCGTCGTGACCCCGCACCTGGGCGCCTCGACCGTCGAGGCGCAGGACCGCGCCGGCACGGACGTGGCCGCGTCCGTCCTCAAGGCCCTGTCCGGCGACTTCGTGCCCGACGCCGTGAACGTCACGGGCGGCAAGGTCAGCGAGGAGGTCGCGCTGTGGCTCGGCCTGGCGACCAAGCTGGGCAAGGTCGCCTCCGGTCTGCTGGACCAGGCCGTGACCGCCGTCAACGTCGAGGCCCGCGGTGAGCTGTCCTCGGAGAACGTCGATGCCCTGGGTCTGTCGGCACTGCGCGGCGTGTTCTCCGGCGTCGTCGACGAGCAGGTCACCTTCGTCAACACCCCGCAGATCGCCGCCGAGCGCGGAGTGGACCTCTCGGTGACCACCGCGGACGAGTCCGTGACCCACCGCTCCGTCCTCGAGGTCACCGTCGTCACCGGCGACGGCACCTCGGTCTCCGTGATCGGTGCGCTGACCGGCCTGGAGCGCGTGGACAAGATCGTGCGCATCAACGGCCGCGGCCTGGACCTGCGTGCACAGGGGCTCAACCTGTTCCTCAACTACGACGACCAGCCCGGTGCCCTGGGCACCGTGGGCACCTTCCTGGGCCGTGCGGGCATCAACATCGACGCCGCCGCGCTGACGCAGGACGCCGACCAGGGTTCCGCCACGCTGGTGCTGCGCGTGGACAAGGACGTCCCGCAGGACCTGCAGGAGCAGATCGCCGACTCCCTGTCGGCGTCGCGCACCGTCCTGCTCGACCTGAGCTAGACCCCACGGGGGACGGGACTGCCACGGGGACGGGACGGCGAGGGGGCCGTCCTGCCGGTGGTCAACGACGGGGGAGCGTCGACCGCCGCAAAGTGGTGGGGGTAGGTGGTGGGGGTGATAACACTTCGGGGAGTTATGTAAATAACTGTCTTATGGGTTAGGGTCGTTGCCGTGACTGACAACAATGCTGCCAACCACACGCCTGCCCCCGTCCCCGCGGACAAACCCGCGAACAACCCCACGGACGAGGACAACCAGCTCGCCGACGAGTTCCGCGACGCCCTCCGGGAAGGTCTGCACATGGTGCGCCTTCTCGACCACCGGGGGAGCCACACGCTCACCCAGTTGGGCATCCTCAACACGCTGACCGAGGAGCCCCACTCGATCGGGCTGCTCGCCAGGATCAACGGCATGACCCAGCCGGGCATGACGCAACAGATCGACAAGCTGGAACGGGCAGGCGTGGTTCGCCGGGTCCGGAGTCCCAAGGACGCCCGGGTCACCCTCGTCGAGATCACCGACGAGGGACGCGCCACACGTACGCGGGACAACAACCTGCGTAACCGGGCGCTGGCCGAGCACTTCGACCTGCTCGACGACGACGCACGACGGCGCATTGCCGACGCACTGGAACCGCTGACGGCCTTCGCCAGCGCGTACATCCGTCGGGTCAGCGAAGACACATCGAGAAACTTGGAAAGGCACGACCGCGAATGAGACAGGACACCCAGGAGGCCACGCTCAACGGCGCGACACTCGAATCAGAGAAGACGTCGATGATGCGGCAGCCTGTCGCAGTGTGGGCCACGGCCCTGGCCTGCGTCTTCGCGTTCATGGGGATCGGTCTCGTCGACCCCATCCTCCCCGCGATCGCGGAGAACCTGGACGCCGGCGCGTCCGAGGTCTCCCTGCTGTTCACCAGCTACTTCGCGGTGACCGCCGTGATGATGCTGGTCACCGGCGCCGTCTCCAGCCGCATCGGCGGCAAGAAGACGCTGCTGACCGGCCTGGCGCTGATCGTGGTCTTCGCCGGCCTCGCCGGGACGTCCAACAGCGTCGGTGAGCTCGTCGGCTACCGGGCGGGCTGGGGACTGGGCAACGCCCTGTTCGTCGCCACGGCCCTCGCCGTGATCGTGTCGGTGGCCAGCGGCGGACGTGCCGTGGCCATCATCCTCTACGAGGCCGCACTCGGCCTCGGCATGGCCGCCGGCCCGCTGCTCGGCGCGGCCCTGGGTTCCCTGAACTGGCGCGGACCCTTCTTCGGCACCGCCCTGCTGATGCTCATCGCCCTGGTCGTCCTGCTGTTCAAGCTGCCGGCCACCCCGCCGCCGGCCGAGAAGACCAGCGTGACCGCCCCGCTGAAGGCCCTGAAGCACCGCGGCCTGTTCGGCGTCTCCTTCTCCGCCCTGTTCTACAACTTCGGCTTCTTCACCGTGCTGGCCTACACCCCGTTCGTCCTCGGCTTCGGTGAGATCGGCATCGGTGCGGTGTTCTTCGGCTGGGGCTGCTGCCTCGCGGTGTTCTCCGTGTTCATCGCCCCGCTGATCCAGAACCGTATCGGTGCGGCGAACACCACCATCGCCACCCTGGTCGGCCTGCTGGTGATCTACGCCCTGCTCGGCGTCTTCCACGACACCACCCCGGTCGTGGTCGTGCTGGTCGTGCTCTCCGGCGCCCTGCTGGGCATCAACAACACGATGTACACCGAGATGGCCATGAGCGTGTCGGACGCCCCGCAGCCGGTGGCGTCCGCCGGGTACAACTTCGTGCGCTGGATGGGTGGCGTGATCGCCCCCTTCGCCGCCACGAAGATCGGTGAGGGTGTCGGCGTCGCCGTGCCCTACTACGTCGCCGCCGTCGTGGCCGTCGTCGCCATCCTCGTGATGATGGCGTCCCGCGACCACGTCGAGGTCCACGGCCCCGAGGCCGTGTAGCCCGCGAACCCTCCCCGGCGCCGTGCCGGCGCCGCCCGCGGGTCCACAACCCCGCAGGACGCTCTCAGCGTCCTGCGGGGTTGCTGTCTGTCGGCTCCTCCGCGGGGACGGTGCCGGTCTCGGTACCCGTCTCGGTGCCCGTCTCGGTGCGACGCGAGCGCACCGCGTCGACCAGACCGACCGCGGCGAAGGCCACGAGGATCAGCACGCCCCACAGCACCCACATGCTGTTCCACGGCACGGACATGTACTGCTGGCCGATGAACGACCAGTGCACCGACACCTGGTGGCTGACGAACGGGATCATCGCCACCCACACCACCAGCAGAGCCAGCAGCGCGCCGACCTGCGAGGAGAACCAGGACCGCACCCGGTGTCCCGGCCACGCCGGCGCCGCGCGCACCCCGAGGTCCACCAGGCACACCACCAGCGGCACCAGCCACACCCAGTGGTGGTGCCAGGAGAACGGGGAGATCAGGCACGCGGTGATCCCGCCGAGGGCCATCACCAGCGCCTGGTTGCCCCGACGCGTGGCCCAGCGCACCGCCACGTACAGCAACGCCACCACGACCACGCACGACACCAGCCACACGGCGGTGCCCGTCGTGTCGCTGTCGAAGGTGCGCTCGGTGAAGCCTTTAAGCGACTGCGAGGCGGACACCGTGTCGCTGCCGATCCGGGAGGAGTCGAAGATGGCGGACGTCCAGAAGCGCATCGCGTCCGGCACCGTCAGGAACCCGATGCCCACCGTGACGGCGAAGGTCGCCGTGGCCGTCGCCGCCTCGCGCCACCGCCGCTGCATGAGGAAGACGAGGATGAAGAAGGCCGGTGTGAGCTTCAGACCCGCGGCGATACCCACGCCGATGCCGGTCAGCCGGTCACGCGTGCGCAGGAAGTCCAGGGCGACCAGGAGCATCAGCAGCATGTTGATCTGGCCGTAGAAGAAGCTGTCGCGCACCGGAGACAGAGCCAGTGCAGCCATGGCGGCGGCCACGCCCAGGGCGATCGTCCCGGTGTCGAGCCGGTATCCGCGCTGCACCAGCGTGCCGAGGACCACCGCGACCAGTGCGCCGACGCAGGCGAGCTGCCAGAACGTCGCCGACATCTCCGCCGGTGCGGAGGCCACGTAGCGGAAGATGCTGCCGGCGAACGGCGGATAGGTGAAGGGCAGGTGACCGTAGAGCGGGCCGTCGTAGATGCCCTCGCCACAGGCCAACGCCTCACCGGCACGGAAGTACACCATGAAGTCGGTGGGCACCTTGTAGAGGTCCAGGGTGCGTTCGAAGACCACCGGACGGGTCTCGCGGTAGGCGACCACGGCCAGGACCAGGGCCAGACCTACGGTCAGGACGGTGCGTCCTGCGAGAGGACGGCCCGCCGCCGGCGGGGACGGCGGGGCTGCCGTGACCGGTGACCCGGTCGGGGTGGTGTCGGTGGGGTGGTGCGAGGTCAAGGCAGCTGCCTTCCGGGGACGGGTGGTGGACGCGACGAAGGAACGTCCGTCGGGGAAAGTAAAGTGTAGCTCCAGTCGTGTCCCGCGGCGAGTTAGGCCCACGGCGCGGCGTGGTAGCCTGTGGAAGGATTTTTCCAACGATGTGAGACAGAAACGCCAGAAAGGGTCCACAGAATGAAACTCGCGGTCATTGCCGGAGACGGAATCGGTACCGAGGTCACCGCGGAGGCCCTGAAGGTCCTCGACGCGGTCACCGGCGACGAGACCATCGACACCACCGACTATGACCTGGGGGCGCGCCGCTACCTGCGCAACGGTGAACTGCTCACCGACGCCGACCTGGACTCCCTGCGTGCCCACGACGCCATCCTGCTCGGCGCCATCGGCGACCCCCGCTCGGTGCCCGCCGGCGTGCTGGAACGAGGTCTGCTGCTGCCGCTGCGCTTCCGCCTCGACCACGCGGTGAACCTGCGTCCCGCGAAGCTGTACCCCGGGTCGTCCTCCCCGCTGGCCGCCCCCGGCGAGATCGACTTCGTGGTCGTGCGGGAAGGCACCGAGGGCCTGTACTGCGGCAACGGCGGCACACTGCGTGAAGGCACCGACAACGAGGTCGCCAGCGAGGTCAGCCAGAACACCTGGTACGGCGTGCAGCGCGTGGTGCACGACGCCTTCACCCGCGCCCAGGCCCGCTCCGGCAGGCTCACCCTCGTGCACAAGACCAACGTGCTGGTCAACGCCGGTGGGCTGTGGTCACGCGCGGTGGAGACCGTGGGCGCGGACTTCCCGGACGTCATCGTGGACTACTGCCACATCGACGCCGCGACGATCTACATGGTCACCGACCCGGGACGTTTCGACGTGATCGTCACCGACAACCTCTTCGGCGACATCCTCACCGACCTGGCCGGCGCCGTGACCGGCGGGATCGGTCTGGCGGCCTCCGGCAACATCGACCCGTCGCGCCGCAACCCCTCGATGTTCGAACCCGTCCACGGCTCGGCGCCGGACATCGCCGGGCAGGGGATCGCCGACCCGTGTGCGGCGATCCTGTCCGCCGCGCTGCTGCTGCGCCACCTCGCCGACGACGAGGGGGCCACCGGGGAGGACGCGGCCCTGCGCGTGTCGCAGGCGGAGCGGATCGAGGCCGCGGTGCTCGCCGAGGCCGGCTCGCGTGACGGGTCCCCGGTGCGCACCGTGGAGGTCGGCGACCGGATCGCCGCCGCGGTCTAGCTGTGGTCTGGCTGCAGTCTGGCTGAACCTCCGCGTTGCCGCACCATTGCGGAATAGTCGCCCGCCCAGGAAGGCGATCGGGCGATTCGGCTACCTGGGAGGGTGATCTGGCTACATCGGGGTGGGCCGGTGCAGCGAGGGGTGGGGGAGGCGCCGGTTACCGACCTGCGTGACGTAGCCAGGTCAGCACCGCCCGTACCCGACGGTTCTCGTCCGAAGGCAGCATCCCGAGTTTCATGAACACGTTGGCCACGTGTTTGCTCACGGCACCAGGGGAGAGGAAGAGCTTCTCGCCGATCTGAGAGTTCGAGTCGCCGGCCGCCATGTGCTCCAGGACCTCGCGTTCGCGCGCCGTCAGATCGCCAATGCCGCTGCGCCGGGAACTCACCAGGGCGCGCACCACCTCCGGATCAACGACTGTCCCACCGTCTGCGACGCTCGCTATGGCGGTGAGGAAGTTATCGACATCGGCGACACGTTCCTTGAGCAGGTATCCGAAGCCGTCGTGCTCCAGGAGGTCGTCGAGGTAGGCGGCCGCCACATATTGGGACAGCATCAGCGCGGGGACGGACAGTCGGTGCTCGTCCGCGTCCTGACGAAGCCGGTGCACCATCGCGAGCCCGTCATCCGTCATTGTTGGTGGCATCCGGACATCGCTGACGATGAGATCGGGGGATGCCGACTGAGCAGCAGCCAGCAGTGAGTCGGCGTCGACGACCGCGGTGACCTCGTGCCCGGCGGACTCCAGAAGTCCGACGAGGCCTTCGCGAAGCAGTGTGGTGTCCTCGGCAAGCAGTATCTTCATGGAAGCCTCGTTTCCAGTCGTGTGGTCCATCGTCCTTGTGACGTACCAAGATCTGACAACTGCACGGTCCCTCCCAGCGCGGCGGCGCGCTCGGTGAGTCCGGCGATGCCTGTGCCTCCTCCGTCGGAGGCGGCGGCTACCTTCGCAGAGCCCGTGCCGGTGCCAGTGCCGTTGTTGTCGACCGCGAGGACGGTGTGCCCGTTGTCGTCGGACAGGGTGACCCGTACGGCGTCGGCATCCCCGTGTTTCACGGCATTCGTCAGAGCCTCTGCGGTGCAGTGGTACAGCAGGAGGGCGGGGGTGTCGGTGAGGCGGAAGTCATCCTCGGCTCCGTCGAGGACGAAGCGGTGATCGAGCCCGGAATGGGAGACAAGTTCGTCCACCGCGGCCACCAAACCCTTGTCGGCCAGCACCTGAGGGTAAATGCCGCGGACGGTGGCCCGTAGCGATTCGAGAGCTTGCCGTGCATTGACCTTCACCTTGTCCATGGGCTCAGTCAGCTCTTGTCCCGTCCGCGCAGTCATTTCCAGCGCGGCCACATTGAGCTGCAGCGCCGTGAGGTATTGCTGGGCACCGTCGTGGAGCTCGCGTTCGATGCGGCGACGTTCGCCTGTGAAGGCATCTGCCAGGACGGCCCGTGACCGGGTGATCTCGGCGACGTCGGGGGAAACCGTCGAGTTCGAGGCGACGGTAACAGCGACCGAGCAGCCGGTGATGACCCAGCTGGCGTACAGGAAAGCGAGGGCGCAGACTGCAGCTCCGGCCCCGACGATGGCGACGAGAGCCCCGGTGTCGTGGATCTCCAGGACCCCCAGGTCGATTCCGGTGCCTCCCGGGAAGCCGCGGCTGGCCCACATGAAGGGGGTTGCGGCAAGTACACAGGTGAGGAGACCGAGGCTCAGCGACAGCAGGAAAGCGGCGAAGGACAGTAGTAGCTGGGCGCAGAGCTCAGCTGTCTGCCGCCAGTCGAACCACCGGTTGACCGGGCGGTCGGGCACGGAGACCCTCATCCACCGGGAACCGAGACGACCGACTGAATCCGATGCTCGGGCACTCAACGGCAGCCACGGCAACAGGATGAGCGCCGTGACAAGGGCTGGGAGGAAGAGGGTTGCAAGGAGGAGGGTCCAGGGCAGGACCCGCCACGGACCTCGGTCAGCGAGGAATCTCCACGGTCGGACGTCGAACCCCGCCGGCCAGTACCTGGGTGCCTGAGGGGCGTTCGATGGATCGTTCGCTTAAAACTCCACGGTCAGTAAGTGTAGTGGTCAGGGGCACGCGTGTCGGTGGACTCACCTCCACCGTTCTTCCGGGGGTGGAGCCAGCTCCCGACGTTCCGGGTTCCTCTCGATCCTGAGCCCTCACTACCGCAGGGTGGGGACATGGACATCACCGCGCATGCATTGACCAAGACCTACCGGGAGCAAGACGGACCGGTCATCGGCGGCGCGGCCGGCGCAGGTGTGGACGTCAGCATCCCGGCGGGTTCCTTCCTCGCTCTGATGGGCCGGTCGGGGTCTGGGAAGTCGACGCTCCTGAACCTTCTCGCCGGTATCGTCCGACCGGATTCAGGAGTCGTCAACTACGGTGACACCGGCCTCTGGGATCTCTCGGACGGGAGGCGGTCGCGTCTCCGGGCCACCACCACAGCGACCGTGTTCCAGGAGTACAACCTCTTCGACTTCCTCTCCGTCCAGGAGAACATTGCGCTGGGGATACGCATGGCAGGCGGTCACGCGAGCCGTGACCGCATCGCTGAAGCGCTGTCGAGGGTCGGGATGCAGGACTATCTGAGGTCACGGCCGGATGAGTTGTCCGGCGGGCAACGTCAGCGGATCGCGATCGCCCGCGCGGTGGCCGTGTCCCCGCAGGTCATCTTCGCTGACGAACCCACGGGTGCACTTGACGAGGCGAACGGCCGTGTCGTCGTGGCGCTGTTGCGTGAGCTCGCGGCGGACGGTACGAGCATCCTCATGGTCACCCATGATGCCGACGTTGCCGCGGTGACGGACAGGACGCTGGAACTCCGGGACGGAACGATCGTCAACGCGATGTCTGCGGGTGATCCGGCGTGACGATGTTCCGACTGATGCTGGCCGGTCACCGCACCGTCTGCCTTGGCTTTCTCACTGTCGTTACCCTGCTCACCGGCCTGGCCGGCGGTGTCATCGGCACCGCGGTTCGTGCCACCCAGGTGGCCGACGGCTACCGAGCGTCGGACGTCGTGACCACCGAGGTGTCCGCGACGTGGGCGAACTACCAGGGGACCGCGACGTTCGCGTTCATGGTTTCCGCGATTGCCTGTGTGGTCGGGGTCATTCTCCTCCTCTCGGTCGCGCAGTTCCTCGTGTCCAGCCTGGCACCGACCTCGAGGACACTGCGACTGCTGGGGGTTTCGCGGAGGTTGGTCCGGCTACGGATTGCCGGGGCCACCTTTGCCCTCGCTGTGGTGGCGGTTGTCCTCGGACTCCTGCTGTCGCCGGTGGCAGGGTTGGCCTACAGGTGGTTGCTGGGCCGGATCGGGCTGGTGACAACCGAGCTCGGCTCGTTGTGGATGCCCGGCCCCACGGTTCTGGCCGGAATCTGCCTGGCCGCATGGGGCATCGTGACCGTGTGGTGGCAGGGGCGCCACCTCGCAGGAATTGAGGCGGACGCACGGCGCCCGGGCAGAGGCCGTCGCATCCTGCGGGTACTGGCTACGCCGCTCCGCTACGCCGTGGGCGTTGGCGCGGCGATGGCCCTGTGGGCACTCCACGACGCCACGACGACCATGGACAACTTCAATGAGATGTCCTTCGGAATCGCTCTGTGCACCCTCCTTCTCATGTGGGGACTCGCCGTGCCGGTGCTGCGTGTGGTCAGTTGGCTGCTGCGGCGCGGAGGGACCGGACGCATGCTTATCGGCGGCGTCGTCAACGACCGGGCCCGTCGCGTCGCAGGGATGTCACTGGTCGCCTCCCTCCTGGTGGTGCTCGGGGGCACGGCGGCCCTTGCTGCACTGACCAGCACGATCGGGGACGCGAACCGGAGCGCGGCCTCGCTGCAGGCCACGGCGGTAACCGCTCGAGACCTGACTGAAGCGCAGTCAACCGCGGCGCGTGAGGCTGGTTTCACCGTGTCTCCGTTGGACACGGACCCCGGGTGGTTGGAGGGTGTGAACTCCGTCGACCAGCTTCCCGTGCACCGGGTCGATCCCGTCTCGATCGGCCAGTTGTCGGTGGAGGGGACGGTTCTCGCCGGATCCCTCGCCGAGATCGGAGGCGACGACGTCGCTGCAGACGAGCGCTGGGAACTCGGTGAGAAGATACTGGTCAGGGACGATGACGGTGTCCGCCGTGAGGTGACGGTGGTCGCCGTCGTCGACCGCGACTCCGCCCTTGGTGGAGGGCTCACGGTGGACGGGACGTCCTTCCCTCTCAGCGTGTCAGCGGTTGAGGGGGAGATGAGTGAGCGCACCTTCGTCGCCGGCGCAGCAGACGTGAATGAGGTGGTCCCGGACGTGCGTTGGCTGGCCCCGCAGGAGGTCGTCGAAGAGCAGATCGACTCGGAGCAGCAGGGGCAGATGGACTCGTTGGCCGGCATGGTCGGCGGAATCGGGCTGATCGCCGTCGTCGCCCTGGTGCATGCGGTGGTCGGGTTCGCCGGGGACCTGCAGGGGACGCGCACCGGGATGCGTCGTCTCAGCTTCTCCCGCGCCCGGGTCAGCGGTGTTCTCGGCGGCATCG